>CAYYVJ010000052.1:0-14411 GCA_964475115.1 uncultured Lachnospiraceae bacterium | reverse complement strand
CCATCTGATGCTTTTATGTTTTCACAGATTAATGATGGAAATGCAATTGCTCTTCCATTTGCCAAAGGTTTTGGTTGGGGAGCTGATTTAAATCTTCAATATATCTTTGAAAAACTATTCGAAGGAGAAAGTGGTCAAGGATATCCAAAAGAAAGAGCAGTATTTATGGAACGTAATAGAAAGATCTTAAATGAAGTAAAGAAAGTTACTCATGTAGATATGCTTACAATCTTGAAAAATATTGATCAAGAATTACTAAAAGGTGCTATAAGTGGTGCAAAGTTCCAAGAATATTTCTTTGCTAACTGTAAGAACGAAGAAATAGCAGCTTATATTAAAGGGATTTTAGCGTAACATAGCGATATTCTGTAATATAAAAAGGTCTTTGCCTGAAAAAATCTAGATAATATATAGAAGGAGTATAGCTATGGATTTGGTAACCATAAAAGAATTATATAGAAACAAAGAAAAATATATTGGTAAGACCATAGAGGTTGGTGGATGGATAAGAAGTATCCGTGATTCTAAAACCTTTGGTTTTATTGTTTTAAATGATGGAAGCTTTTTTGAAACTTTACAAATTGTATACCATGACACAATGGAAAATTTTAGCGAGATATCCAAATCAAATGTTGGGGCGGCTCTTGTTGTAAAAGGAATCTTGGTTGAAACTCCTCAGGCAAAGCAACCTTTTGAGATTCAGGCAGAAGAGGTAGTGATAGAGGGTGCATCAGCACCAGATTATCCTCTTCAAAAGAAAAGACATAGTTATGAATACTTAAGAACAGTATCACATTTAAGACCTAGAACAAATACATTTCAAGCTGTTTTTCGTGTGCGTTCTTTAACGGCCTATGCGATACATCAGTTCTTTCAAGATAGGGATTTTGTGTATGTGCATACACCAATTATTACAGGAAGTGATGCAGAAGGAGCTGGAGAAATGTTTAGAGTTACAACTCTAGATATGGCAAACGTTCCAAAGACAAAGGAAGGCCAAGTAGACTATAGCGAAGATTTCTTTAATAAAGAAACGAGCCTTACAGTAAGTGGTCAGCTAAATGGTGAAACTTATGCTATGGCATTTCGTAATATTTATACATTTGGACCAACCTTCCGAGCAGAAAATTCAAATACTACTAGACATGCAGCAGAATTTTGGATGATTGAACCGGAGATAGCATTTGCAGATTTAAAAGATGATATGATGCTTGCAGAAAGCATGTTGAAATATGTTATTAAATATGTAATGGAACATGCCAAGGAAGAATTAGAGTTCTTTAATCAGTTTGTAGATAAAGGATTAATGGAAAGATTAAATACAGTAGCAAATTCTGATTTTGGACGTATTACTTATACAGAAGCAATAGAAATCTTAGAGAAACACAATGATGAGTTTGATTTTAAAGTATCTTGGGGTTGTGACTTGCAAACAGAACATGAAAGATATTTAACAGAACAAATATTTAAGAAACCTGTATTTGTTACTGATTATCCAAAAGACATTAAGGCTTTCTATATGAAGTTAAATGAGGATAATAAAACAGTTGCAGCTATGGACTGTTTAGTTCCTGGTATTGGTGAAATAATTGGTGGTAGCCAAAGAGAAGATGATTACGATAAGTTGATTGCCAGAATGGACGAAATGGGATTAGAAAAAGAGGAATATGATTTTTATCTTGACCTAAGGAAGTATGGTTCAGCTAGACATGCTGGTTTTGGTTTAGGGTTTGAACGTTGTATTATGTATTTAACTGGAATGAGTAATATTAGAGACGTAATTCCTTTCCCTAGAACGGTAGGTAACTGTGAATTATAAAAGATTATAATTACAATAAAAAGGTTGGAAATGAATGATTCATTTCCAACCTTTTTTATGTCTAGCGAAGCTTGTCTAATGTAACTTGAAATTTTATATTATAATGGTAGTCCATTTACCACTAGAAAAACGATAGAAGTTAAATATGAGGCGTATGGATTGATCTGCTAAAATAGAAAGCCATGCACCGGTAAGTCCTAATCCTAGTGGATAACATAATATCCAGGTAAGAAGTGGGCGAAAAATACCAATACTAATTAAACTTACAATTGCTACAAATTTTGTGTCACCAGCACCTCTTAGGCATCCTGAGATAACGACTTGTGAAGTTTGCAGGTGAGTAATAAAAGAAACAATAATAAGAATGGTTGCACCTGTACTTATAATGATTGGATCGGATGAAAATAAAGATATTAGGAATCGTCTTCCAAACATGTAAAATAAAAAGAGGATTGTAGATATTATAAAGGCCACTCTCTGACCCGTTTTACCATAAACCATCGCTTTGTCAGGACGTTTTTCTCCTAAGCTTTGTCCTACTAGTGAAGATGCAGCTATTCCAAAACCATCTCCAAAACTAAAAGAAAGATTAAGAATATTCATACAAATTAAGTGAACCGCATAATCCGTAGTACCAAGTTTTGCTACAATAATATTGTATGCTAAAAAGCCAATTCGCATAAATACCTGTTCTATCATGGCGTTTCCGCTTATGTTTCCAATTAATTGAAGTGTACTTTTTTTAAATCTCCATTTTTCTTTTCGGCGTATAGATAAAAATCCATTCTTTCTTAAAAGGGATGAAAGGGATATAAAGCAAGCAACAAAAGCGCCTATAGCTGTGGCAATAGCAGCACCTCTTACACCTAAACGTGGAAAAATCCCAATCCCATTGATTAATAGAAAGTTAAAAGTAATATTAACTAAATTACTAACAATATTGGTAAACATAGCAATTTTAGTATTTCCAATTCCTCGCTGCGCAGCGTTAATAGTTAGGTTTAAAGCTTGAAATACAATGCTAACTAGAATGACTTCAAAATAAGCAACAGCATCTTGTAGGTAATCTTTTGAGGCACCAGCAAAGACTAAAATTCTCTCTGCAAAAACATAACCCAAAATTGCCATAGTCAGTGAAATAATCCCGCTTAAAAGAATACCTTGTTTTAAGCAATTATTTGCACCTTCCCTATCACCTTGTCCTTTACGTCTTGCAACAATTGCAGTAATTCCGACATTTAAGGAAAAGATAGCTGATAGAAGTATAAATTTAGGTTGATTCGTAATACCTACTGCAGTAATCGCAGTTTCACCTAACCCTCCTACCATAATTGTATCGATTGAGCCAACGATACTAACTAAAACAGCCTCTAGCGCAGATGGCCATGCAATTTGTAGAAATCTAGTGTATACTTCTTTAGAGGGTGGAATATCTCCTAATTGTTGTTCCTTTTTTAACATGCCTTTTACGGAAAAAAACTTTAGTAAATTCATTTGTAACTCCTTGTTATATGTAAATATAAAATAGTAGTAAGAAATAAGTATAGCACCGATAAAAAAGGATTGCAATGGTCTTTCTTTGCGTAATCTCTATATATAAGGGTTTAGAAAGGGTTTGACTAACAAATGGGACTGTATTAAAATCATACTATATGTGTAAGGTAGTAGGAAAAATAAATGATATTGCAAGTGCATGGCGAAAATTGCCAGAATGGTGGTTGAGATGAAATTTATACACGTAGCAGATGTTCACTTAGGAGCTGTTCCTGAAAAAGGAATGCCTTGGGCTGAAAATAGAGAAAGAGAAATTTGGGAAACTTTTATAGAAGTTATAAAATTAGTAAAAAAAGAAGAAGTTAATTTCTTGTTTATTGCAGGAGATTTATTTCATAGACAACCTCTTTTGAGAGAGTTAAAAGAAGTAAATTATTTATTTTCTACATTAGAAAACACGAAAGTAGTTCTTATGGCTGGAAATCATGATTATATTAGGCAGGATTCATTTTATAGAAGTTTTGTATGGGCAGAGAATGTAACCTTCTTAAAGTCTCCCAGAATTGAACGGGTTTATTTTTCGGAATATAATGTAGAGGTATATGGCGGAAGTTACTATGATAAGGAAATTAGGGAATCAATTTATGATAGAATTCAAGCGGTAGATAAAACACGGATTAATATCTTGCTTGCACATGGAGGAGATGAAAAGCATGCTCCAATGAATGAACGGCAACTTGCCCTTAATGGATTCGATTATATTGCTTTAGGTCATAGGCATACCCAGGTTGTTTTTTTGGAAAATCGAATTATAAATCCAGGGAATCTTGAACCTTTAGATATTAATGAGACTGGAAAGAAAGGTTTTTTCTTGGGAGAGATATCAAAAGAATCTTGTCACACCCAGTTTATACCAATAGCTAAAAGAAATTGTATTCATATACGTATTCAAATAAAAAGTTCTACAACTCTACTAGGACTTCAGAATGTAGTAGAGGAAAAGATTCAAGAATTGGGGAAACAGCATATTTATAAACTAATTATAGATGGTCTTCGAGAGGAAGGGATTCAATTTGAGGAGGAAAGTCTGCTTAGACTGGGAAACATCTCTCAGGTTGTGGATAATACTGAACCAGACTATGATTTAGAAGACATTTATGAAACAAATAGAAATAATATGCTAGGCATGTATGTAAAACGTTATATTGACAAAGAGGAATTGACAAAAATCGAGAAGAAGGCTTTGAACTATGGAATAAGGGCCTTATCACTTGGGGAATAAGTAGGTAGAAATGCAATGGTTATTTTAGGGTTAACGTTAAAAAATTTTGGAAAGTTTAATCAAAAGCAGATACAGCTTAAGGAAGGCATTAATCTTATATATGGTGAAAATGAAGCAGGAAAATCTACGATACATACATTTATAAGAGGAATGCTTTTTGGAATAGAGAAACAAAGAGGGAGAGCGTCTAAAAATGATGCCTACTCTCTTTATGAACCTTGGGAAAACCCAGCCTATTTTGAAGGAGTACTTAGGTTTGAAGAGGAGGGGCAGATATATAAAATAGAGAGAAGGTTTCATAGATTAACAAAAGAATTTCTTGTAATAAATGAATCGGAGGGCAGAGAATTAATAAAAGAAGAGTTTGAAAGGCTAATTCCCTGCTTAAATGAGTCTACCTATGTAAATACCGTTAGTGTGGGTCAATTGAAGGGTGCAACAGATGGAGGGCTCATAGGAGAGTTGAATAATTACATTGCCAATTTAAATACTACAAGGCATATGGAATTAGATGTAGGAAAGGCGACTACATTCTTGAAGAAGAAGAAAAAAGAAAATGAATTGAAACTTCATTTAGAAGCCGAAGAAAAGTTGCTTGAATTAAAAGGAGAAATTAATCTAGTAGAACAAGAAATAGAGCAAATTGGTTTAAAGAAGGAAGAGCTAGAAGAAGATCAATATACTGCTTTGTACAAAGACATAAAAGCCGATACGAAAGATAAATTAAATAAAAGAAGTAAACTACATTTGTTAAGTATATTTGTAATACTTCTGTTATTAATAATTGAAGTAGCATTTATTGTTCTTGCACAAGGCAACTATTTGTATTTAAAGCAAATGCTTGGTGTTATACTTTTCTTATGTATTGGTATTTTTCTATGGAATTTCCAAAACATGAGAAATCATGAAAAGAATCTAGAAAAAGAAAATCAGAAAAGAGAAGTGGAAAATCAGGAGCTATTAAAGCAGATACAAAAAGCGGAATGGAAGCTAGAGCAATTACAAGAAAATGCAGTTAGGTTACAAGAAAGAAAAGAGGAATGGCAAGCCATAGTAGAAGAAAATCAAAAGTTTCAAGAAGAAATAAAAGCCATAGATTTGGCTCTTGAAACAATTCAAGACATTGCTCGTAATATTAAGCGTGGGTTTGGTGATATGGTAAATTATCAAACATCTAAATTTGTGGAGAAGTTTACCAATGGAAAATATAAAGATTTAAAGGTAGATGAAAGCCTAAATGTAAAAATAAACGATAGCGAAAAGTTAATACCTTTGGAACAAGTGAGCAAAGGGACCATAGAACAGATATATTTAGCATTACGTTTAGCAGTTGCAGATGTTATGTTTGGAACTAACAAAATGCCAGTTTTGTTAGATGATGCTTTCGTGCTGTATGATGAGGAAAGGTTATCCAATACTCTAAAACAATTTGAAAATATGGACAGACAGATTATTATTTTTACTTGTCATAAAAGAGAAAAAGAGATTTTAGAGAACTTGAAGATATATCATAGTTATACAGAACTTACATAGTATTTTATAAGGATAGGAAAAGAGACCATGAAGAAAAATAAATTTTTGTCCTATTTAAAACTACAAGTTTTCTTAATTCTATTTCTTATGATAGGAGTAGGAGTATTTATAGGAATAAAAATAAGAAAAGATATTCTAGAGATAAGAGATCAAGCTAAGTTAAAATCAAATGGGGCGGTAGAGGAAACCTTTAAAGAAGCTTTAACTAGTGTTGTGTACGATAGGAATGGAATACTAATATCTACAATGAAGGCAGAAAAGGATGTGTTTTATCTGCCTTTTCATGAGATACCAGAGCTTGTTAGTGAAGCCTTCATAGCTATGGAGGATAGGAGGTTTTACCAACACAAAGGGATCGATTATAAGGCTATTGCTAGGGCTATAGTATCAATTTTAAATAAGAAAACCATTACGCAAGGTGGAAGTACGATTACCCAGCAATTAAGTAGAAATGTATTTTTGACTCATGAAGTTACCATGGAGAGAAAGATTGAAGAAGCTTTTATAGCAATAGAGCTTGAAAAGAAGTTTTCAAAAGATCAAATTTTGGAATTTTATATAAATAATATTTATTTTGCAAACGGATATTATGGCATACAGGCGGCTGCACAGGGATACTTTGATATGGATACAAAGGAACTATCTCTATCTCAGACTGCTTTTCTATGTGCAATCCCAAATAATCCATCGACTTTTGACCCTCTTATAAACATGGAATCTACACTTGTAAGAAGAGATCTTATTCTGGAGGCCATGCTACAAGTAGGCTTTATTGATAAAAATGAATACAAAGATGCGTTAAGAGAAGAAATTGTTTTAAATAGAAAGGTATCCCAAAAAAATGATTATGTGGAAACCTATGTATATTATTGTGCTACTAGAGAATTAATGAAGCAAAAAGGTTTTGAATTTAGGTATTACTTTATTTCAAAGAAAGAAGAGGACGCTTATAATGAAGCCTATAGCTCTCTTTATCAAGATTGCTTAAGAGATTTGTATACAGGCGGTTATACGATTTATACTAGTATTGATTTAGAAATGCAGAGTCAGTTACAAACGATTGTAGATCAAGAATTATCACTGTTTAATGAAGTGAATGAAGAAGGTATTTTTATGCTTCAAGGGGCAGCAGTTTCTATTGACAACGAAACTGGAAATGTAGTTGCCATTGTAGGTGGAAGAAATCAGAATTTACAAGGATATAGCTTAAATCGAGCATTTCAAAGTTATAGACAACCAGGTAGTGCCATAAAACCTCTTTTAATCTATACACCTATTTTTCAAGGTAGCTTCACCCCAGATACAATAGTGATAGATGAGAAAAAAGAGGATGGACCTCGAAATAGTAGTAGAAACTATAGTGGTGAAATGAGCATTAGAAGGGCTGTTGAGACATCAAAAAATACAATAGCATGGGAACTTTTAAATGATGAACTTTCACCAGCGATTGGATTGGAATATCTAAAGAAATTAAATTTTACTAGGGTAGTAGCCTCAGACTATGTGCCGGCGGTGGCATTAGGTGGAATGACATATGGTTCATCTACCTTGGAGATGACTGCTGGTTTTGCATCGCTAGAAAATGATGGAAGGTATCGAGTTCCTACTTGTATCGAGTCTATAATAAAAGCGGATAAGATATTTGTAGAAGTTAAGACAGAAGAGAAGCAAGTATATGAAGAAAATGCCAGCCACATGATGACGGATGTTATGAGAACAAATATGGAAGATGGAACAGGTAAAAATGCGGCTTTAAAAGATCATATAAGTGCGGGAAAAACTGGAACTACAGATGCTAATAAAGATGGATGGTTTGTTGGATATACTCCTTATTATACTACGGGCGTATGGGTAGGCTATGATTATCCAAAACCTTTGGATGATTTGTACGGATACACTTATCCAAGCTCCATATGGAAGCAATACATGGAAGTGATTCATGAGGGATTAGAAGATAAAGAATTTCCAAGTTATTATATATCGGAAAGTCATTTTGCAGAAACAGCTGAAAAACTGGGAGCTTCTACAGAAGCAGAAGAAGAACCCCTTACAGACGCGGGAATAGATTGGGAGGATTCAGGAATATTTGAATCCATTTTAGAACCTAGCTCGGAGAATTAAAAAGTGCCAAGGATTTGTGTTTACAAATTCTAGGCACTTTTTAATTATTTAAGAAGCTTATTTTTCTGTATTGATAATATTACGAATACGTTTTACTGGATCTAGAAGTTCACTAATGGAAGCATCATGATTTAATGTATCTATAATTAAAGCTACATATTTACTCATGTCAACATCCACATAATAAGGTTTTGACAAAAGTTCAGGGGTTTGGTAGATAAGGTTAGTCGTTAAGATTCGATCTACAAGACCCTTTTCATAATATTCGTCAAATTTTTCAAGACCATTTGTAAAAAGACCGAAGGTAGAAGCAATAAAAACTCTTTTTGCTTTGCGTCTTTTTAATTCTGCAGCTACATCTAGCATACTTTCTCCAGAAGAAATCATATCATCGATAACAAGACAATCTTTTCCTTCTACGGAAGAACCTAAGAATTCGTGAGCAACGATAGGATTACGTCCATTAACGATTTGTGTATAGTCACGACGTTTGTAGAACATACCTAAATCTAATCCAAGTACGTTTGAGAAGTATACAGCACGTTCTGTACCACCTTCATCAGGACTAATCATCATCATGTGGTCTGAATCAAATTTTACATCAGGTTCTACTCTAAGTAAATGTTTGATAAATTGGTATGCAGATCTTACTGTTTCAAATCCTTTTAAAGGAATCGCATTTTGTACTCGAGGGTCATGAGCATCAAAGGTAATAATGTTATCAACACCCATACTTGTTAATTCTTGAAGAGCAAGAGCACAATCTAAAGATTCTCTTGATGTTCTCTTATGTTGACGACTCTCATATAAGAAAGGCATTATAACGGTAATTCTTCTAGCTTTACCACCTACGGCAGCAATAACACGTTTTAAATCTTGGAAGTGGTCATCAGGAGACATATGATTTTCCTGCCCATAAAGGGAATAAGTTAAACTGTAGTTTGTAACATCTACAAGAATATATAGGTCAATACCACGAACAGATTGTCCAATATATCCTTTGGCTTCACCAGAACCAAATCTTGGAACCTTTGCATTTACTAAATAAGAATCTCTTAAATAGCCATTAAATGCTAAAGAGCCTTTGTGTTGATTTTCGCTTTCGTGTCTCCAAGTAGAAATATAATCGTCGATCCTATCTCCCATATCTTTACAGCTTGATAAAGCTATAATTCCCAATGGACCATATGGAATGTTGGCTAGATTTCTTTCTTCACGTGTCATAAGTTTATTCCTCCAAATAAAATGTATATTTTAAAGTTGCGCTTTTTATAGTCCAGATACATATATACCACTCAAAACAAATTGCGTCAAGTCTGATTTGAAAGAATTTTCTTTTGTATTCTAATATCATCTCCGTAAAATTTAAGAAAAGTATAATTACTTGAGATACGAGAGAATATTCTTTCGGAGTAAACTTGGTTTACCATATCCAATGTTAAATTAGTTGAAATAATGGTTGATTTCTTTCTCAAGAATCGTTCATTTATGGTATAGAATAATTTGGAATTTGTAAATGAGTTTGTAAGCTCTGTACCTAAATCATCTATAATAAATAGGTCACATTCTAAAACATATTGATAAATATTAGCACTTTCAATGTTTTCTTCTGAATGGTCAAAAGTACTCTTTGAAAATAAATCAAACAATTGGATAGCAGTCAAATAAATTACAGAATAAGATTGGTCCATTAATTCCTTGGCAATACAGTTTGACAAAAAGGTCTTCCCAACTCCAGTATTTCCATAAAAAAAGAGGTTATCAAAAGAATCTTCAAAATTTTGAATAAAATTTTTAGAAGTATTTACAATTCTTTTCATATTCTCTAGTGGTGTTAGATTAGTCGCAGGGTTTGCTAAGTCGTCTTTGTAGTAATCAAAAGAAAAAGTAGAAAAATTCTCTTTCTCCAATACCTGTATTAAATTAGATTGAGTATAAAGCATAGTAATAACAGCTTGCTTAAAACAATGGCATTTCCTACCATTTATATATCCAGTATCCATACAATCAGCACATTCATACTGGAGGATCATATAATTATCAGGATAACCAGCTTGCCTTAAGAGTTTGCGTTTCTCTTCAGAAAGGGCACTTAGGCTGGAGCGTAGTTTGTCCAGGGCTGAGTCGTTGCCCTCTAACATTTCTCTTGCACAAGCAACAGAGATAGTAGCGACCTCATCATCTATTATCTCAATACGTGGAACTGCTTGGTAGACCTGTTGAATGCGATTGTCTAATTCGTGTTTATTTTTAAATTGTTTTTGGTTATAAGCTCGCATGATGATATCATGCTGAGAGTTTTTTAAAGCCAAGTTAATCCTCCTTAGTTACTTAGAAGCTGTTTCTCTAAGTCATCATATACATAACTTCTTGAGGTAATATTATTGAATTTATTGCTATTTGCTCTTGCTACAGGAGCAGTCTTGCTTTCTTTTGTTTCTTTGTTTTTCTCGTGGATTTCATCTAATGGCTTAATATCACTTAAGTGCTTTACGCCGTTTGAATTCCATTTCGCTAAAATAGAATCAGCATATTCAAAACTAGGCTGATGTATCGTGGATATCGTACGACCGCAAGCCTCCAATATAATATCTAAGGAGAAACCGAGGGTTTTTGTCCACTTTAAGATAAAATCAAGTTCGCTATCACCGGGATTTCGATTAGATAATCCAAATGCTTTCATAACAGCAAAGCAATTTTTGTGATATAGGTTTGTATTCTCTTTTGCTTGTGCTACCGTGCTTATGCCTTGCCCAGCCCAAGAAAGTGCAACCTTTTCAATATATCTTATGCTCTTGTGATCTTTGGTAACGCAATATTCAATTAAATATTCAATTAATTCAATTGGAAAATGTAAACTATCGTAGATATATAAAATCGTGTTAGTTTCAGCAGAATTAAAAGTTTTACCTAAATAGCGCTGTGCAATATACATCAATTGGGAAACCTCTTCAGATTCCACTAATTTTGCCAGCTGAGCTTGAGAATAAATAGGCTTTTTAGGGACTTCTTTCTCTGTTGAAGGAATTTCACTGGATTCAAAATCTTCACCAGCGACTACAGATAAATTAGAAGCTTCGTTGGGTTTGGAAGCTTCTGGGGAATATCCTATATTCTTATAATCTAAAAGCGTAATATCTGTTAGTGATTTATTTGAACCATATGTTAATGATAAAAGTTCTGCCTGCTCCCAGTATCTTAAGGCGCGCATAATATCTTTTTCAGTATGATTTAAAATATCTGCGATAGAGGAAATGGATAACGTGGCTGCTGTTCCAGAAGCCCGTAAAAGAAATAAATATACTTTTACAAATTCTCCATTAGCTGTAGGCATATAATCATCCAAAAAAGTATTGGGTATTAATGTTACGGATTTAAGGTTTTTATGTACTACAAAATTACTCATTCTTGCCACCTGCTCATTTTTTATATTGTCCACAGTATAACACATAAACTTAAACTTGAGAATAAGTATTTTTGCTAAGCTCTGTGAAATTGAGCTTTCCTATAAAATGTGGATAGTGTGGATAAGTGGTACACATAATATTTTATATAATCAAAAAAGGTTAAAAGGACAAGATATATTACGAAATTATTAAGTTATTAAAAATGTATTATGTAAATCAGGTATCAACATATCTTTGTTGGAAAATATGTTGATAAATATGTGGATACTGTGGAAAACTAAATACCAAGGAGTGAATTTCCCACTTTTGCAATGTCTCCAGCACCCATAGTTATCAACAAATCATCGTTTATACAATTTAATAATAAAAAGTTTTCGATTTCATCAAAACTATGAAAATAATGAGACTTTTTACCTAAAAGTTCCAATTCTTTTTGAATATCTTCAGAACTAACACCAGATACATTGCTTTCTCTTGCAGCATAGATATCTGCTAAGACGATTTCGTCAGCAAGTGATAAAGCTGCAGCAAATTCTTTCAATAAAGCTTTAGTTCTAGTATAGGTATGTGGTTGAAACACACACCAAATCTTATTATGAGTATAATTTCTGGCAGTATTTAAGCTCGCAATAATTTCGTCAGGATGGTGGGCATAGTCATCAATAATAGTCACACCAAAAACTTTACCCTTATATTGAAAACGACGTTCTGTGCCTGTAAAAGAAGCCAAACCATTTTTAATAGTTTCCATAGGGATATTCATAACTACGGATGCAGCAATAGCAGACAAAGAATTCAAAATATTGTGTTCTCCAGGAACGCTTAAGGTAATACGAGTTGCAAATTGACCATCAACCATTAGGTCATAACTTCCGCATGCAAATTCATCATAGCTTATATTGCTAGGAGAGTAATTGTTTGTCTCTTTATCTCCAAAGGTTATAATCTTACATTCTAAATCTTCTAAAAAGTAATTTAAATTCTCTATATTTCCATTAATAATTAAAGTGCCATTTGAAGGAATGTTTTCTGCATAAAGTCGAAAAGAATGACGTATATCATCTAAGTCTTTGAAAAAATCCAGATGATCTGCTCCAATATTTAAAATAATTCCAATGGTTGGATGGAAAGACAAGAAGCTATTTGTATATTCGCAAGCTTCTGTAATAAAGTAAGGAGAATTTCCCACTTTAATATTGCTGTGAATTCGATTTAAGATTCCTCCAATTGATATTGTAGGATCTAAGGAACCTTCCAACATTATCTCTGATAGCATGGAAGTAGTAGTAGTCTTACCGTGAGTTCCGGAAACACCAATGGAAGTATTGTAATTGGCCATAATTTGACCTAATAACTGAGCTCTTGTTAGAATGGGAATATTAAGCTCTGTGGCTGCAATATATTCTGGGTTATCCGCTTTTACTGCAGCAGTATAGACCACCAATTGGACATCTGGCGTTATATTAGATGCTCGTTGTCCAAAATAAATTTTTGCTCCTAATTCTGCCAAATGAGAGGTTAGATTTGATTTGTTAGAATCTGAACCAGATACAGTAAAGCCCTTTTCTAATAAAATTTGAGCTAATCCACTCATGCTTATGCCACCTATTCCAATAAAGTGAATATAAAGTGGCTTATTAAAATCAATGTTATACATATATATTCCATCCTATCTTTCTTTTGAAATTCCAATTAAAGTATTTGTTATATAAATACTGTTATGTTGTTTAGACTATTATACATCTTACCGAAAAAAAAACCAATACATTGTAGAAGATTAAGTTTAAAGTGTCTTAAAATGATGAAATGCATGTAGAAGTGTCAAAATATTACAAGAGAAATGCAATTAAAGTTATGCAAAATAGTTAAAATCAGTTCACTATATAAATAATTTATGTTATAATATTTTTAATAAATAAACTAAAATGAGGTGATAGTGTGATTAAGAAGGAAATGATTGCCATGTTGTTGGCGGGTGGGCAAGGAAGTCGGTTAGGAGTGCTTACTTCAAAAGTTGCAAAACCTGCCGTTGCCTTTGGTGGTAAGTATAGAATAATCGATTTCCCATTAAGTAATTGTATTAATTCGGGTATTGATACAGTGGGAGTGTTAACACAATACCGACCCCTTAGACTTAATACACACATTGGAATAGGTATTCCATGGGATTTGGACCGAAATGTTGGTGGTGTAACGATTCTTCCACCCTATGAAAAAAGCACAAATAGTGAATGGTATACAGGAACGGCAAATGCAATTTATCAAAATCTAGAGTATATGGAGACTTATAATCCAGATTATGTATTGATCCTTTCTGGAGATCATATCTATAAGATGGATTATGAAATTATGCTAGAGTACCACAAGAGTAGCAATGCTGATATCACAATTGCAACAATGTCTGTACCAATGGAAGAAGCTAGCCGATTTGGTTTAGTTCTTACAGATGAGAACAAGCAGATTATTGAATTTGAGGAAAAGCCAACAAATCCTAAGAGTAACCTTGCATCTATGGGGATTTACATATTTAGCTGGAAGGTATTAAAAGAAGCGTTAGTAGAATTATCAAATCAAAAGTCATGCGATTTTGGAAAACATGTAATTCCTTATTGTTTTGAAAAAGGTCAAAAAGTTTTTGCTTATGAATACAATAGCTATTGGAAGGATGTAGGTACATTAGCATCTTATTGGGAAGCAAACATGGAGCTTATTGATTTAATACCAGTATTTAATTTATATGAAGAGTTTTGGAAGA
>CAYYVJ010000051.1:0-15207 GCA_964475115.1 uncultured Lachnospiraceae bacterium | reverse complement strand
GGGATGGGGAACTAAAATTGCAATTCAGATACCTTTTGATGATGCAAAAGAGATTGTCGACTTTACTATAATGCCTAAAGAATAATTTATAAGGTTTGATAAGTGCTCAATTTGTACTAATGTCAAATTGAGAGCACATGTATTGGAAAAAGAGTCAAATAGAATGATGATACAAGACAAAGCACAAACTCACCAAAAAATTGCCTTTATGCTACAATAAATTTGTGATAATCACTAAAGTTTACTTATGGAAAGGAGATTTTTATGAAAAAAAAGGGAGTTGCACTATTATGTATCACTTTACTATTAATCATCGTTTTTGTAGGCTGTTCGAAAGAGGGTACTACAAGTTCCACGACAGGATTGAAGAAGAGTGAGGAAACAAAACAAAGTTCTGAGGTACGCTTAATGTGGTGGGGTGGAGAAACACGTCATAAGGCCACAGTAGAAGCAGTAGAAATTTACAAAGGAATTAACCCAGATGTTACAGTGAAAACAGAGTATTCAGGTTGGGATGGTTATTTTGATAAATTAACGACTCAATTAGCTGCTGAGACAGGACCAGATATTGTTCAAATGTCTTATACAAATGTTGCTGAGTATGTTGCAAAAGAACAACTAATGCCTTTGGATGATTTAATTGAAAAAGGAATTTTAGATGTTAGTAATTTATCAGCAGCAACTTTAGATATGTATCGTATTGACGGGAAGTTATACGCAATACCTGCGGGTGTAAGTACTTCTTTATTATTTTATAACAAAGAGTATTTTGATTTAGCAGGAGTGGATTACCCAACAGAGGATTGGACTTGGGAAGATTATATGGAAGCAGCTAGAAAACTTACCATGGATACCGATGGTGACGGAAAAACGGATGTATGGGGAACTGCATATGTAGAAGATCCAGTAGGTGCAGATCTTGGATTTAAAAAATTCTTATACGAACGTGGCGGTAAATTGTGGGCAGATGATTTAAGGACTGTAGCCTTTAATTCACCTGAAGGCCTTGCTGCTGTTGAGTTTATCAAAAATCCATTAGATGAAGGAATTATGCCTCCACTTGAAATCACTGCATCTAATCCACAAAATGTTGATGATTTTCAAACTAAAAAGGTTGCTATGATTATAAACTTTTCTCCAATGGCACAAACATATATGAGTTCAGATATTGATTTTGGAATTGAACGTACTCCAAGAGGATTAGAAAAAGATGCATTTTGGATCAATCCATCTATGGTATATAGTGTAACAAAAGATTGTGATGTAATGGATGAAGCTGGAAAGTTAATTAATTTCTTGGTAAATAATGAACAAGCAGGTGATATTCTTGCTTTAGAACGTGGTGTGCCAAGTAACAGTGTTATTCGTGGACGTATTTCAGAGTCATTAAGTGATGCTGAAAAGTTAATGTTTGAATGTATTGAAAAATCATCATCTGATGATATTGTGAATGAACCATTCCCAGCAGGGTATATGGAAATCCATTCCTTGCTAAAACGAGAATTTGAAAGTTTGATGTATGGTAAATATACTCCACAAGAGTTTTTAGATATCATTGAAAATGAGTCTAATAAGATTTTAAGTAAATTCTACGAATAGTTTAGATAGATAAATCTATTAAGTTGTGAAAGGAAAGAATACTTTCTTTCCTTTACACAACATTAATAGTACTTCTACAGAGCCGAAAGGAGTATATTGTGTTTGGAACAAAATCAAATCAAATAGATACGTCTAAGTTAAACAACAAAGCAGCATTTTTATTTTTGTTTCCATGGATTGTCGGTATTTTATTATTTACATTATGGCCAATGGTTCAATCATTTTGGCTTTCATTTACGGATTATTCTATCTATGGTAATGAAAAATTTATTGGATTAAGTAATTATAAAGAGATGTTTTTTGAAGATAGAATGTTTAAAACAAGTTTAATAATAACACTTAAATATGTAATTATGTTTGTACCAGTTAAGATGGTTGCTGCATTACTTGTAGCTACTTTACTAAATAAGAAAATAAAAGGTATGTCCATTTATCGTACTATTTATTATATACCTTCTATTATTGGTGCAGGTATAGCCATGGCAGTTACATGGAAAATAGTATTGTCAAGAGATGGTTTTGTCAATGATATTTTAAGTGCTTTTGGTATTGGGCCGTATGATTTTCTGACAAGCCCCAAGATGGCATTAGGAACATTGGCAATGATGGGTGCATGGCAATTTGGTTCTGCAATGGTTGTATTCCTTGCAGCATTAAAACAAGTACCAGCGGAATTGTATGAAGCTGGTGATATAGATGGTGCTGGTAAAATAAGAAAGTTTTTTAACATCACGCTTCCTATGATTTCTTCAAATATTCTATTCAATTTAATAATGGGTATTATCAATGCGTTCCAAGTATTTACGCAAGTTTCTGTAATCACCAATGGTGGTCCGGCAGATTCGACTTATGTATATATGTTGCATTTATATCGAACAGCATTTGAATCACAGAGAATGGGATACTCATCTGCATTGGCATGGATATTAACATTGATAATTTTATTGGTTACTGCGCTCATATTTTGGTCATCAAAAAAATGGGTTTATTATGAAAATTAGTGAAAAGGTAGGTACTTTTCAATGAAAGAAACGAAAAAAAATATGATAAGTCATTTGCTTCTAATATTAGGGAGCTTTGTAATGTTATTCCCTATGATATGGCTCTTTAGTAGTGCTTTTAAGCCAGGAGCTGAGATATTCGGAAGTGACTTTAAATTAATAAGTGATAATTTTACGATTCAGAATTTTATAGATGGATGGAATATTAATCCTAATTATAGTTTTGGATATTTTCTAAAAAATACATTTGGATTAGTTGGATTAGTAATTTTTGGAACAGTACTTTCTAGTTCCTTAGCAGCGTTTGCTTTTGGTAGGTTGAACTTTAGATTTAAAGGGATTTTATTCATGTTTATGTTAGCTACTATGATGCTCCCTTCTCAAGTTACATTAATACCGAAATATCTTATGTTTAGTAAAATAGGATGGATTGATAGTTATTTACCATTTATTGTACCAGCATTTTGTGCTGTGAATGGCTTTCACATATTTCTGATTGTGCAATTTATAAGAGGAATTCCAAAAGATCTAGATGAAGCGGCTTATCTTGATGGCTGTAATATCTTTGGAATATATAGAGTGATTATTATGCCATTATGTAAACCGGTTTTGTTCTCCGTTGCAATATTCACATTTATATGGACGTGGGACGATTATATCAATCAGTTGATTTACATAAGTTCAGTTGATATGTTTACAGTTTCTCTGTTTTTAAGAAGTTTAATTGATAGTACATCCAGTGTATCTTGGGGACCTCTACTTGCCAATACATTAGTAAGTCTAATACCAAGTATCGTGTTATTCTTCATAGCACAACCTTATTTTGTTGAAGGAATTGCTACATCTGGATTAAAGGGATAGGGAGGAAAAGATTGTAAATGGAAAGAGATAATTTGATAAAGTTTGGAATTATTGGATGCGGATTTAGAGGAACGGCATATTCAGATTATACACTTGCTCATCCAGATGAAGCAGTTATTACAAGTGCTTGTGATATTTTACCGGATAGATTAGAGCAATTTGCTGATAAATATAATGTTCCCAAAGAAAATAGATTTCTGGATGCAAAGGCTATGCTAGACAATGTGAAAGACATTGATGTAGTGGTAGTAGCCAATTTAGATGCAGACCATTTTGAAATAGCAAAGATGGCATTAGAAAGAGGATTTCATTGCTTACTTGAAAAACCAATGTCGCCAGATCCATGGGAATGCCTAGAGTTAGTAAGGATAGCAGAGGAAAATAATTGTAAGCTATTAGTATGCCATGTATTACGTTATACACCTGTATTTAGTACATTAAAAGAATTAGTGGACAAAGAAGAAGTTGGTAAAATAATTTCTATCCATCATGCAGAGAATGTCTCTTATACACATGTAGCCCATAGCTATGTGCGAGGTAACTTTAGAAATTTAAGCCCTATTATATTAGCAAAATCTTGCCATGATTTAGATATTTTAAATTGGTTGACGGGTAAGAAATGTAAAAAAATTAGTTCTTTTGGAGAACTTACACATTTCAAAAAGGAGAATGCACCAGAAGGCTCTGCAACACGTTGTATGGAATGTTCTGTAGAAAAAGATTGTCCATTCTCCGCATTAAAACAGTATTTGACAGATGAAACAGGTTGGCCAACAAGTATGATTAGTGTGGATACGTCTTTAGAAGCACGAACCAAAGCCGTAAGAGATGGTGATTATGGACGTTGTGTATACCATTGTGACAATAATGTAGTGGATCATCAAATCGTAAATATGCTTTATGAGGATGATATTACTGTGTCATTTAATTTAAATGGCTTTAATACTACAGAAACTCGTGAAATTCGCATCTTAGGTACGAAAGGTGATATTCGTGCTAATATGGAAAAAAATTATATCACCATTCGTCATTTTGGCAGTCATGAAGAAACCACAATACGTCCTAAGGTTCATTCAGGCGCGCATAGTGGTGGAGATACCATGCTTATGAAAGATGTAGTTGAGATTGCCCGCAGCGGTAAGTGGCATATGGCAAGGACAAATGCGAATCAATCTGTGGATAGCCACATAATGGCATTTGCAGCAGAAGTATCAAGAAAAAATGGTCTTATTGTAGATATGGATAATTATAGAGAAGACATAATAAAAAATGGTAGAATGAGTTAGTTATAATAAAAGAGTGATAGGAGATTACTATGTATAAGTTACTCATTGTTGATGACGAAGTTACGATACGTACAAGTTTAGCTAATTATTTCCCGTGGGAGCAAGTAGGCTTTGAAGTAGTCGGCATCTGTGCTGATGGCAATGAAGCGATTGATTTTATTGAGAAAAATAAAGTGGATATATTACTTAGTGATATTATGATGCCCAATGTAACAGGCATTGAGCTGGTTAAATATATCTACGAGAAAAAACTGAAAATTAAAGTTGTTATGATTAGTGCTCATAGTGAATTTGATTATGCAAGAGATAGTATGAGGTATGGAGTTAAGTATTATGTTCTTAAGCCAACCAAATATGAAGAATTGAATCAAGTTTTTTCTGAACTGCGTATCGAACTTGATATGGAGAATGTAGAAGTAACGGAAGAAGATTTAAATACAATTGAACGAATAAAAAAATATATTGACGAGAATTATAAAAGTGCAAGCCTAGAGTCTATATCTGATTTCTTTCATCTGAATTTACATTATATTAGTCGTTTATTTAAAATGAAGACAAATATGAATTTTTCAGATTATTTAACCCAAGTTCGAATGGAAAAAGCAAAAATTCTATTGGCTACTTCAGAACAGCTCATATCTGAAATATGTAGTTGCGTAGGTTATTCGGATCCTAGAAGTTTCTCTAAGGCATTTAAAAAACATACAGGTGTTACCCCTCGTGAATATAAATTAAATCTTTCGCAGAACAATAAACATTCTTAAATAAAAGCCAACAATGATAGTATAGTATCTCCAACAGAATAGGTGGAGGTTAATATGTGTAATCCAATTTATAGCGAGAAAATAGATGAATTGCAATTGTTTGTATATGACAAAAGAGATGAAATGGGGAAAAGTGCAGCATATGAAGTAGCAAATTGTATGAAAAGCTTATTAGAAAAAAAAGAAATCATACGAATGATATTTGCAGCAGCACCCTCTCAGAGTGAATTTTTAGATACATTAACTCAAATAAAAGATATCCCCTGGAATAGAGTAGATGCCTTCCACATGGACGAATATATCGGACTAAATGAGAACGCACCTCAAAGATTTAGTAATTTTTTAAATGTTAACTTATTTGATGTTGTAAAGCCAAGAACAGTGAATCTGCTCTATCCAAAGAGTGAAGATCCAGAAGTAGAATGTGAGAGATATACACAGCTATTGGAAGAAAGTCCAATTGACATTATTTGCCTTGGAATTGGCGAGAATGGGCATATTGCATTTAATGATCCTCCAGTAGCAGACTTTAAGGATAGTAAAAAGGTTAAAATAGTGGAGTTGGATCAAATGTGTAGGCAGCAACAAGTAAATGATGGTTGTTTTAAAGTAATTGAAGAGGTACCAACACATGCAGTTACATTAACGATTCCAACTATGTTGTCAGGTGAAAATTTATTCTGTATCGTACCTGGAATAAACAAAAGAGAAGCGGTAAAGAACACACTTAGAGGAAAGATTACGACTGATTGTCCTTCTTCTATCTTAAGAACTCACAAAAATTGTAGGTTCTATGCGGATAGAAATTCCTTTCTTTTATAGCAATTTGCCTGGAATCTTGTAGGTAAGGGAGAAATCAAATGAGAACAATTTTGAAAAATGGAAACGTGATTACTCCACTAAGAGTAATTGAGAATAGTAGCGTTATTATTGAAGATGGTGTTATTGAAGAAATCGTGCTAGGAGAAAATATAGACATACTTCAAGGTGACAAGGTTATCGATGTAAAAGGGCTTTATATCTCCCCAGGATTTATAGACCTTCATACCCATGGTGGTGGTGGGCATGATTTTATGGATGGAACGATAGAAGCGATACATGAAGGCGCTAAGGCGCATATGAGATTTGGAACCACATCCATATTGCCAACATCTTTAACGAGTAATATGGAAGACCTGTTTCTTACCTTAGATTTTATCAAGAAAAGTAAAGGAAAAAAAGGAATACCGAATATTCTTGGTATTCATCTAGAAGGCCCTTATTTTTCGATGGAACAAAAGGGTGCTCAAGACCCTAAACATATTAAAAATCCAGATAAAGAAATATATAAACAGATTATAAACTATAGTGACGACATTAAAAGATGGACGATAGCAGCAGAGTTACCTGGAGCGCTTGAAATGGGCAGAGAACTAACTAAAAAAGGTATTGTGTGCTCCATTGGCCATAGCAATGCTACTTATGAAGATGTCGTAACAGCTTTTGAAAATGGATATAATTTATTGACGCATTTTTATTCGGGTATGTCTATGGTAAAAAGAATTAATTCTTATCGATATGCAGGTGTAGTAGAAAGTGGTTATTTAATTGATGATATGTATCTTGAAATTATAGCGGATGGTGCACATTTACCAGAAAGTTTATTAAAGTTAATATACAAAACAAAAGGTCCAGATAAGATCTGTTTAGTTACAGATTCCATGAGAGCGGCAGGTTGTCCAGAAGGAGAATCTATACTTGGGAATTTATCTTCTGGACAGAAGGTGATTGTAGAAGATGGAGTTGCCAAATTGTTAGACCGTAGCGCATTCGCTGGAAGTGTGGCAACAGCAGACCGTCTCGTACGTACCATGATAAATTTAGCAGGTGTACCCTTGGTAGATGCAATAAAAATGATATCACTTACGCCGGCAAAAGTAATGAGAATTGATAATAAAAAAGGTAGTATTACACCAGGAAAAGATGCAGATATTATAGTATTTAATGACAATATTAATGTTCAATTGGTCATGATTCAAGGAGATATAACCTTGAATGAGATCAAGCAATGATGCGGAGGTTATAGAAATGAGAAAAGCGTTTATTTGTCCAAGTAAATATGTACAAGGTGAAAATGAATTATTAAACTTAGGTTATTTTGTTTCTACATATGGAAAAACAGCATTGTTAATAGCACATAAAGATGATATTGCGCGTGTAAAGGAACAGTTAGATAAGACGAGTGAGGAATATGGAATTACATTTATAGAAAGTAATTTTGCTGGTGAATGTTCTCGCGTAGAAGTTACTCGTCTTAAGGAAGTATCAGCACAGCATGACTGTAATTGTATTATTGGATTAGGTGGTGGGAAAGCCATCGATACATCTAAATGTGTTGCACAAGGTGGACCATTAATTATTGTTCCAACGATTGCGGCAACAGATGCACCTACAAGTCATTCTGCAGTATTATACACAGAGGATGGTGCGTTTGATGATTATGCTTACTTCAAACAAAATCCTCATGTGGTTTTAATAGATACAACCATTATATCCAAAGCACCAACTCGATTTCTTGTGGCAGGAATGGGAGATGCACTTTCTACTTATTTTGAAGCACGTGCAACGAGTAATTCCTTTTCCAATGTTAATGCTGGATTGCCTTGTGGCTTTCATGAAAACAAATGTGGACCAGTAAAACCAACGAAAGCAGCTTTTGAACTTGCAAAACTATGCTACAAAACTCTTCTTGAAGATGGATTATATGCAAAATATGCTTGTGATAATAATCAAGTGACTCCAGCCTTAGAAAATGTTGTTGAAGCAAATATTTTATTGTCTGGGCTTGGATTTGAAAGTGGTGGATTAGCAGGAGCCCATGCAATTCATGATGGTATGACAATATTAGAAGGTACACATAAATATTATCATGGCGAGAAAGTAGCATTTGGTACCATTGTTCAACTAGTTCTTGAAAATGCAGCAAAGTCTGAATTGGAAGAAGTACTTCGATTCTGCTTATCAGTGGGCTTACCAGTTTGCCTTAGCGATATTGGAGTAGATACTTATACGGAAGAAGAATTAAGAGAAGTTGCAGAAAAAGCTTGTATTCCAGAAGAATCAATTCATTCTATGCCATTTCCTGTTACTGCAGAAAAAGTATTAGCAGCTATCTTAACTGCAGACAGTATAGGTAAAGCCTATAAGAGAAAAAATGGAGAATGTTTATGAAAAAAATAATAAATAGTCCAGAAAATGTAGTAAAGGAAATGTGTCATGGAATGGTATTAGCACATCCTGAACTAACATTATTAGCAAAATATAAAGTGATCCGTAGGAAAGAAAAAAATAAAAATAAAGTTAGTCTTATTAGTGGTGGCGGAAGTGGACATGAACCTGCACATGCTGGGTTTGTAGGACAAGGTATGCTAGATGCAGCAGTATGCGGTGATGTGTTTGCATCACCATCCCAGATTCAGGTTTATCATGCGATTCGTGAAATGGCAACAGAGCAAGGAGTTTTACTTATTGTAAAAAACTACAGCGGCGATATCATGAACTTTAAAAATGCAGCTCACTTGGCAACAGAGGATGGAATACTTGTAGATTATGTAAAAGTAGATGATGATATCGCAGTTCAAGATAGTCTATATACGGTAGGACGTAGAGGTGTAGCTGGAACGGTATTTGTTCATAAGATTGCAGGAGCAAGTGCAGAACTTGGACATTCACTAGCAGAAGTAAAAAGAGTAGCAAATCAGGCTATTAAGAATGTAAAAAGTATTGGATTTGCATTTAATTCTTGTACTGTGCCGGCAAAAGGAACTCCAACCTTCGTATTATCAGAAGGAGAAATGGAATATGGTGTAGGTATCCACGGAGAACCAGGAATTAAACGTTGTGATGTTATGAGTGCAGATGAATTAGCGTTTAGAATGGTAGATTCTTTGTGTAAGGAATTAAGTTTAGGCGCTAGAAATCAAAAAGAGCGAGTAGCGGTTTTAATAAATGGTTTTGGAGCAACACCTAAGATGGAGTTATATTTACTTAATGCATCTGTTAATCGTATCTTATATAACAAAGGAATATTTGTTGCCTATACTTTGGTGGGTGATTATATGACGAGTATTGATATGGAAGGTGCATCGATTTCCATATTAAAGCTAGATGATGAATTAGAGAGTTTATTAAAAGCTCCATGTAATACTCCTGCCTTCAAATCAATTGATGAAACTATGAATATGGAGTATTTTGAACCTTTCAATGCTACTACACCTGATGCAGAGGTATCATATGAGATAGAAACAGCAGATGAATATGCAAGAATTGGAGACAAACTATCTCTTGAAAATATGATATATGTAATAGATGTTATGAGTCATATTATTATTAAAAATGAAGTTCCATTTTGTGAATTAGATGCTCATGCTGGCGACGGAGATTTTGGTATGAGCGTGGCAAAAGGATTTAAGAAGCTAAAGGAAGAATGGAAGACAATTCTTAGCATAGAGGATCTAACGATCAGTTCCTTCTTAGATTATTGTTCTTTAGTGATTATGGAGCATTGTGGAGGTGCATCTGGTCCAATTTGGGGCGCTGCATTCCGAGCTGCAAGTAAAGATGTAATCGGCAAGAATGAACTAACCATCGAAGAGTTTGCCTCCATGTTACAAGCGGCTATAAGAGGGATTCAATCAACAGGAGAACGCTCTTTTGGACGTGGTGCGGTTGTTGGAGATAAAACACTGATTGATGCATTCGTTCCCTGTGGGAATCAATGGTCTTCACTTAGCAATTCTACTGATTTTGTTGAAGCATTTCATCTTGGTGCTGAAAAAGCTGTAGAGGGTGCAAAGAAAACAGAGGAAATTGTAGCACGTATGGGAAGAGCAGGTACAGTAGGTGAAAGAAGTATTGGATATCCAGATGCTGGTGCTTTTGCCTTAGGAGTAATCTTTACAGAGATTGCCAATGCTCTAAAAAGTTAATATATTAATTTAAAGATGTGAAAGCTAAATGCTTTCACATCTTTTTTTGCAATATTCTTACATACTTATTATTTGTGCTACTGTAATTTATACTAGTCAATATTTCTCTAGTTTGTTACAATGTAAAAGTGAGTTGGAAGTCTAAAGAAATAAAGGAGGCATTATGAGAGATTTTATTTTAACATATACAAATACAAAGTTTTATCCATTAGAACCTAGGCTAGAAGATATCAAAATTTTAGATATTGCACATGCATTGTCACTTATGACAAGGGCAAATGGTCATCTCAAACAATTTTTTTCAGTGGCACAACATTCAATCAATTGTTTTATAGAGGCTGAAAGTAGAGGTTACTCGAAAAAGGTTCAACTTGCCTGCTTGCTTCATGATGCGAGTGAGAGCTATATTTCAGACATAACTAGGCCAGTAAAGAAAAATCTACGTGAGTATTATGATATAGAAGCAAGACTTCAGCATGCGATATATGAAAGATATGGTATTACAAGCTTAAACGAAGAAGAGAAAAAGCAAATTAGTGAAATAGATGATGCAATGCTATATTATGAATTTTTTGAATTGATGGGAACAAAGCTATTTGAAGTTGTACCTTTCATATGTACAAAACCTGATTTTTCAGAAAGAGCCTTTTTAAGTGTTGAGGAAGAATTTCTTTCCTATTTTAATAAATTATTTGGAGATGAGGAATAAGCGTTCCAAATCCATTGTGTACCTTGATCTTCTGGTCAAGGTTTCCATTTCTCTGATTTTCTGTTGTATATAATTGGGAATGTGTCAATTTGCTAACTTCCTGTTGTATATAAATGTAAGAAAATTGAAAAGGAGATTAGAAAAATGGAAAAACAAATTATGGAATTAGATTCAAGGTTAGATAAATTATGTGATGCATTAATAGGTGTTAAGCAGGCTTACATGGGACTTTCATGGGAAGTAAAAGGTAAAATAAATCTTAATGTCTTAAAGTTTGTTACGGTTAGTTTGGATAATACACTCCTTATAAACGAGAAATTACTAGATGTTTTTGTAAATGATATCATACCAAATTCTGAAAAATATTTTGAAGAATAAGTGGTATGTTATGACAAATGTAATGGGAAGTAAATGTTAATCGTCACTATACATAATTCTGAGTTTCTTGTATAATATATCATATATGAAAAGAAATCTATTACTTAGGAAAGGAAACGGAGGATATGTATATGGAATCAAAGAAACTTTATAAATCAAGCAGAAACAGAACGATATGTGGTGTGTGTGGAGGTATTGCAGAATTCCTTAATATAGACGTTACATTAGTGCGATTGCTATTTGCATTATTCGGATGTTTCGGCGCAGGAGTTCTTGTGTATATTATAGCCGCCATAGTTATGCCGGAAGAGCCTTATGATTATAGTAACAATAACCGATAAAATAAAAGATTATGGGAGATGTGTATCCAAGATATAGAGGAATGGATGCACGTCTCTTTTTCGTTTCATAGGAAACTCTTTGCTCTATAGCCTATCATAGAAAAACTCTTTTACAAATAAAGGAAGTATGGTATGATAGGAATACTATGAAAAAAGCACAATTAAGGAGGAATGAAATAGATGGATAATGAATTGGCAAAAGAAGTGGTATCCAAGAATTTCATAGAGCAGATTATAGAGAAGGACTTGGAAGAAGGACACTATGATCATGTTCAAACCAGATTTCCACCTGAACCAAACGGCTACCTTCATATTGGACATGCAAAATCCATATTGTTAAATTATGGTATGGCCCAAAAGTATAATGGTAAATTCAATATGAGATTCGATGATACAAATCCTACGAAAGAAAAAGTAGAATATGTAGATTCTATCTTAGAAGATATAAAGTGGTTAGGTGCTAATTGGGAAGATCGTTTATTTTTTGCATCTGATTACTTTGGACAAATGTATGAAGGTGCTATTAAATTAATTAAAAAAGGAAAAGCATTTGTTTGTGATTTGAGCGCGGAAGAGATTCGTGAATATAGAGGAACCTTGACAGAACCAGGAAAAGAGAGTCCTTATCGTAACCGTTCAATAGAAGAAAATTTAGAAATGTTTGAGAATATGAAAAACGGTGTTTATGCAGATGGAGAGAAAGTATTAAGAGCTAAAATTGATATGAAGTCTTCAAATATGAATATGAGAGATCCAGTAATTTATAGAATATCTCGCATGACTCATCACAATACCGGTGATACTTGGTGTATTTATCCTATGTATGATTACGCTCATCCTATTGAGGACGCCATCGAAGGTATTACACATTCACTATGTACTTTAGAGTTCGAAGATCATAGACCTCTCTATGATTGGGTTGTAAATGAATTGGAATATCCACACCCTCCAAAGCAGATTGAATTTGCAAAACTATATTTGACCAATGTAATCACTGGAAAAAGATATATTAAACAGCTAGTAGAAGATAAAATTGTAGACGGTTGGGATGACCCTAGATTAGTTACTATTGCAGCTTTAAGAAGAAGAGGATTTACTCCTGAGTCTATTAAAATGTTTGTAGAACTTGTAGGTGTGTCTAAGGCCAATAGTTCTGTAGATTATGCAATGCTTGAATATTGTATTAGGGAAGATTTGAAATTAAAGAAATCGAGAGTTATGGCAGTTCTTGATCCTATTAAACTGGTAATTGATAATTACCCAGAGGGTCAGGTGGAGTATGTAGAAGCATCTAACAATCCTGAGAATCCGGAATTGGGAACAAGACAGGTTCCATTCTGCAGAGAGCTTTATATTGAAAGAGAAGACTTTATGATAGAGCCTCCAAAGAAATACTTTAGGTTATTCCCAGGTAATGAAGTACGTTTAATGAATGCTTACTTTGTAAAATGTGAAAGTTTTGAAACAGATAAGGATGGAAATGTAACAGTTGTACACTGTACTTATGATCCTGAAACAAAAAGTGGAAGTGGTTTTACAGATAGAAAAGTAAAAGGAACCATTCATTGGGTACCAGCTCCATATGCTGTAAAGGCAGAAGTACGCTTATATGAAAATATAGTAAACGAAGAGTCCAAAGAAAATGAAGATGGTTCGCTTAACTTGAACCCTAATTCCTTAACAGTTCTAGAAAATTGTTACCTAGAACCTGCTTTAGGAGATGCAAAAGTAGGAGATAGCTATCAGTTTGTAAGAAATGGATTCTATTGTATCGATTCAAAAGATTCTAAACCAGGCCACCTAGTATTTAATCGTATTGTGTCACTGAAAAGTTCCTTTAAATTAGAAAAATAAGTCGACACATGAAAGAGAGGAGAACGAAAGATGAATGATATATTCTCGGGCTTAGAAAGTCTCGGTTTATCTAACTTAGATAAAATAGACATATATGAAGAAGAGAAAGTTGCTGAAAAAAAAGAAGAAAAAGCAATTATTGCTGAAACAGAAGAAGATATGCTTTTCGACAAGACACAAGTATGTCCTGCTTGTGAGAAGAAATTCTATTCTAAGACAGTTAAAAGTGGAAAGGCAAAATTAGTAGAAACAGATACTGATTTAAGACCTAAGTATTCCAATGTAGACCCTGGAAAATACGATGTAATAGCTTGCCCTCATTGTGGGTATTCTGCTATTAGTCGATTTTTCAAAGGCATTTCATCGGCTCAAAGAAAATTAATTAAGGAAAATATTTCTTCCCAATTTAAGGAATTACCTACTACAGGTATCACATATACTTATGATGAATCTATCGTGCTTCATAAGCTTGCACTGGCAAACTCTGTAGTTAAAAAAGCAAGGGTAAGTGAAAGAGCTTATACTTGCTTAAAGATTGCATGGCTCATTAGGGGGAAAAGAGAAAGTTTAGACCCTGCCATGGAAAACTATGAGGCGGAAGCTACTAAACTACAGGAAGAAGAAAATGGATTTATTAAGAATGCCTATGAAGGCTTTGTAAATGCTATGCAAACAGAGGATTTCCCTATTTGTGGAATGGAAGAGATGACGTTTTTATATGTTACTGCTGACTTAGCTAGAAGATCAGGAGAAAAAGACCAGGCTCTTAAAATTTTAGGTACCGTTATAACATCTAGAAGTGCAACTGCCAAGTTAAAAGATAAGGCAAGAGACTTGAAAGATATTATGCTTGAAGAGAGAAGAGCAAATAATTAATTTGAGTATCAAGTGCCTAATGAGGAGATAAATTGAAAGAAAAACTATATTCAATTCCCGTTAATGATGGTTTTCAAACCCAATGTGAATGCCCCATCTGCTCAATGGAAAAAACACTAGAGTTAAATTCCATAGAATATATTATGGGAGCAAGTTATATGGAAGATGATGTTCGTATGGAGACAGACCGTATGGGCTTTTGTACTCCTCATATGCATATGGTTTGGGAACAAAATAATAAACTAGGTTTAGCTTTAATATTAAAATCTCATATGGGGAAAACAACGAAGGATATAAAAAAGTTGGTAGAATCTCCGGGGAAGAAACTAGGATTTTCTAAAAAGCCAAAAGAAAATCCTATAACATCTTATATTGATAAATTGGAATCCTCATGTTTTGTTTGCGAAAGAACCAATAGAATTTTTAACCGCTATATGGCTACTATCTACCATTTGTGGAAAGAGGATAAGAATTTTAAAGATTTATACAATTCATCAAAGGGGTTTTGTACAAAACACTATGGTGAATTGATAAAAAGTGCGCCCTCCTATTTAAGTGGTAGACTTTTAGA
>CAYYVJ010000050.1:0-15272 GCA_964475115.1 uncultured Lachnospiraceae bacterium | reverse complement strand
GATATGTATCTGAAAGAGGAAAAATTCTTCCTAGAAGAATTACAGGTAACTGTGCGAAACATCAAAGAACTCTTACAATTGCAATCAAGAGATCTAGACATATTGCATTAATGGCTTACACTTTAGATTAATAAAAATTAAAAAGAGTCACTACATAGGTAATGAATATGTAGCGACTCTTTTTTTATTGTTTGAAAAAGTTTTTTAATAAGAAATTAGACATCTGTTCCGTATACTTCCATTTGGCTAAGGGCTGGGAATGGGGATGGATCATCTGCTTTTATTAGATTACTAAGTTTAACCCATTCAATTTCTTTTTTAGGGAAGGTAAAGATTTGACCTTCTGAAGTTTTTGTTAAATCTAGAGTAAGGGTTGAGTTGTCTGAGAAGGTTAACAAAGCTTTTATCCACCAGTTATCATGTGGGAAATCAGCTCTCGTATAAAGGACAATCTTGTCTGTTAAAACTTTTCTACCAAAATGAACGATGATTTCAGCATCATCTTGTCGATTAATTCCCCAAGAAGCATAAGGCCAAGCCCCATGAGAACGGTTTTCTAAGATACCATCGATGGCATTTCTGGCTGCAAAAACAGATTCTCCTCTTGTCTCAACATTGGCAACAGCATGTGGAAAACAAGAATCATTGCTATGTCCATCATATTCGTTTTTTGCAAGGTTTTTGTAGGAAAAGATCTCTTCACTTGTAGCTATTCTGGCAGTAAGTAAATGAGATTCTCCAGAAAAAGATTTAGGAGAATAAGCAACCTTTTTCTCTGCAAAAGGAATGTTAAAAGTATAAGAAGTAGAAGACATGTAGACAAAGGCGGGCCTCATAGCATCATCTAATTGAATCATATAATGGGTATTTGTTTTTGAGGTTTCAAAAACAATGCTATCTCCCGCCGTATAAGAACTTTTATAAACAAGAGAAGCATGGTTTTCATTTGTATCTTCTGCTATAATTTCACCTAATGCATTTTTAATCATTAATTTTAAGTTTGGCATAGTAACTCCATTCTATTTTTTCTTCTATTCTAGTTCCAAAATTGTGATGTGTCAAGGACAAGCAAATTTGTATAATACCTTAGATTGACAGTGAAATTATAATATAGTATTATAAAAACATAAACTATAATCTTTATTGTTCAAGTAAATGCTTAATGTTTATAAATCGGAGGATACGGACCATGTCAAGACAAGTGATGCAAGTTTTTCCCCTAGATAAAGTTACAGTTACTGACTCTTATTGGAAAAACGCCCTAGAAAAAGAGTTGGATTATTTATTGTCTTTAGAAGCGGATAAATTGCTGGCTGGATTTTATGAAGCAAGTGGAAAATCGGGGAAAGCTGAAAAATATTTAGGTTGGGAAGATACAGAAATAAAAGGACATACTCTAGGTCATTATATGATAGCAATGGCGCAAGGCTATTTGACTACTAAATCCGATGAAATCCTTGAGAAGCTAAACTACACTGTATCAGAACTAAAAAGATGTCAATTAAGGAATGGTTTTCTTTTCGCATCAGAAGAAGAGATTTTCGATCGTGTAGAAAATCGAAAGCCGGCATGGGTTCCTTGGTATACGATGGATAAGATATTAGTAGGTATAGTTTCTGTATATAATGCAAGCAACAGTCGGGACGCTTATGAGTTAGCGGATAAACTAGGGGACTGGGTTTCTAATCGTACAAAAAGATGGTCAAAAGAATTACAAGAATTAGTATTGGCAGTAGAATATGGTGGAATGAACGATGCACTTTATGAATTGTATAAAATCACAGGTAAAAAAGAACATTTAAATGCAGCTCATATGTTTGATGAACTTAGCCTATTTATACCCATAAAAAATAAGCAAGATATTTTAGATGGGAGGCATGCCAATACTACAATTCCTAAGATATTAGGAGCCGTGAATCGTTATATTGTTCTAGGTGAAGAAGAAAAATTTTACTTAGAAGTGGCGGAAAATTTCTGGGAGATGGTAGTAAAACATCATAGCTATGTAACTGGCGGAAATAGTGAGTGGGAGCATTTTGGGCATCCGGATATATTGGATCAAGAGCGTACAAATTGTAACTGCGAAACTTGCAATACTCATAACATGTTGAAGCTATCTTTGAGGTTATTCCAGATTACTGGAAATAAAAAATATGCAGATTATTATGAGGGAACAAAAATTAATGCAATTCTTTCTTCCCAAAATCCTGAAACGGGAATGTCAACTTATTTTCAACCTATGGAAACTGGATACTTTAAAGTGTTTGGGACACCATTTGATAAGTTCTGGTGTTGTACTGGGACAGGAATGGAGAATTTTACAAAGCTAAATGAGGGTATCTATTTTTGGGAAGAAGATAGAATTTATGTAAATCAGTATGTTGACTCAAACGTTGTTTGGAATGAGAAGAATATAAGGTTAATTCAAGAAACAAATTTTCCGGAAAGTGAAAAGGTAACTTTTAAGATAGAACGTCTTGCTCAAAGTATTTTGGATTTTTCCTTGCATCTTCGCATTCCAGAGTGGATAGCGGATTCATTTTATATCATGCTTAATGGAATGGAAATTTCGCCGACGATAGAAAATGGGTATGTTTTAATAAATAGAGACTGGGATAATGGTGATGTGTTGGAGTTAACGCTTCCCATGAAAGTAAGAGCTTCTTTTTTGCCAGATAACCCAAACGCTATAGCTTTCGTATATGGACCACTTGTATTAAGTGCGGCATTAGGGGTAGAAGATATGAGAATTACTCAAACGGGGGTAGCTGTAGATATCCCTACGAAAGAAATGGATATTAAGGATTACATTTTAGTAAAAAATATACGAGTACAAGAGTGGATTGAAAACATAGATTTTCATCTAATTAAAAAGAAAGATAAGTTGGAGTTTTATTTAAAAGGAACAGATGAAGATGAAAGGCTTATTTTTACTCCCCACTATAGGCAATATAAAGAGCGTTATGGAATTTACTGGGAAATTTTAGAATCGGAATCGGACGCCCTAAAAGAACGTATAGAAAAAGAAGAGAAGCGAAAAAGATTTGAAGATTCTATTATAGATAAGATTCCTCTTGGAAATGATCAATATGAGCTAAAACATAATGTAAAAGGTGAGAATACTTATGCAGGAGGATTTGAAGGATATTATGGAAGAGTACTGAAAGAAAATGGCTGGGTTTCTTATGAAATGCAAATAGACTCTAGTGAAGAACTTTATTTAGGAACTACTTTTTTTAAAAAAGATATTGGAAAAGTATTACAAATTTACATAAATGGTAAACTTATGACTACATATACTTTGGATGATAGTAGTGGAAAACAATTCTTTACGAAAGAATACAGGATTCCAAAGGAACTTATTGCAGGTAAAAAGAGTGTAATGGTGCGTTTCGAGCATGAAAATCCATATACAGTAAACAGCATTTGGGATTTACTGTATATACGTAGAGGAGAACAGTTTTATGAAAAATAATATAGTGCTAGCGCCTTTATATCGTGACCCTATTTATGATGGTGCTACAGATCCAGTTGTAATTTATAATAAAGAAGAAGGGTGTTTTTGGATGCTCTATACCCAGAGACGCCCAACGGAATTTAATATAGGGGTGTCAACTATCCATGGAACAAGAATAGGAGTTGCATCTTCAGCAGATGGTATTTCCTGGTTACATCGCGGAACTTTACCAAATCTAGAGTTTGAACATGGAGAAAATACTTTTTGGGCTCCCGAAGTAATTTATGCTAATGGTGAATACCATATGTATGTTTCCTATGTAAAAGGGATTCCAACCGATTGGAATCAGGAGAGACATATCCTTCATTATACAGCAGATAATATGTGGGAATGGAGCTATGAATCTACTTTAGAGTTATCGTCAAATCGTGTAATTGATGCATGTGTGTACGAAATAGAACCAGGGACCTATAAGATGTGGTACAAAGATGAAGTAAATCATAGTTATAGCTATACGGCGATTAGTACAGACTTATATAACTGGGAAGTAGGTGGCCCGGAGATAACAGATGTACCTCATGAAGGACCCAATGTATTTGAGTTTGGTGGAAGGATATGGATGATAACAGATTTCTGGAAGGGGTTAGGGGTTTACGCCTCAGAGGACTTTGCCAATTGGGAACGAAAAGAAAATATTTTAGATAAACCAGGAAGACGTAGGTGGGACGACGAAATAGGTCACCATGCAGATGTGGTAGTTTGTGGTGAAGAAGCCTACATTTTTTACTTTGTTCACCCAAAAGAAATAATAGAGAAACAGGAATGTGGTCTTCGTGCTTGTGTCCAAGTGGCTAGACTTAGTACAGATGGTCAACAATTGTATTGTAATAGGGATGAAGAATTTGTTTTGAAGTTAACTGGAATATAACCTGATGATAGGTTGACACACAAATTAACGATAAAAATCACGCAAAGGATGGTTCTTATCGTTAATGAAAAAAGTATTGTATTTTATGTGGGACAAGAAAGACTATTTTTTAAATATATTAACGATCCATAAAAGAATAACCGAACCTATGAGAGAAACTAAAATAGACCATATTAGATTTCCACCTTCTACGCCATTTATTCCAAATAGTCCTAAAACAAATCCACCAATAAATGCACCAACAATACCTACTATAATGTTAGCTATAGCGCCCATTTCTTTATTCTTTCCCATAATGATGCTAGCTAACCAACCAGAAATGGCACCAACAATAATCCAAGTAATAAATCCCATATAAAAGTCTCCTTTCATAACGCTTTTATTTAGTATAGCATATTTCTGAAAAAAAATACATTTTTTTGAAAAATAGCTAAAATATCCTAGGCACACCTAATATTCCCTATTGAAGTCTTGTAGTATAGTTTGTTAAACTAAGCGTGTAGACAAAACAACTAACCACAGGAGGTAGACAAATGAAAGTAATCACAAAGAAACTATGTATACTTGCCATTTCGGCGTTAATGATAGTAAGTACAACATTTCATGCTTCGGCTGTAAAAGATGGCTGGATTAACTCTGGTAGGTGGTGGTATCAAAATGCAGACAAAAGTTATAAGGCAAATGAATGGTCATGTATAGATGGTAAATGGTATCATTTTGATAGAGAAGGCTGGATGCAGACAGGCTGGTTTCAAGATAAAGATAGTAAATGGTACTATTTAGATGATAGTGGTGCTATGCAGACAGCATCTAAATATATTAACTCACTGTTTGCTTCTAAGTCTCCAGCTCCTAACACCCCCCCTGCTAATCCATCTGCTCCGGAGAAAGAAGCACCTGAAGAAACACCAGCAACTTCAAACGCTATAGGATTTAATACGCAAAAAGAAAATGAGGTGATTCAACTAGTAAACAAAGAAAGAGCAGCACAAGGTTTAAGTTCATTAGGAACCAATGCAAAACTTACTGAGGCGGCTAGAATTCGTGCAAAAGAAATTGTAAATCTATTTGATCATAATAGACCAAGTGGAAAGAGTTTCTCCACGGTATTTTCTGAAGTTAATTTATCTTATAGAATGGTTGGAGAAAATATTGCAGAAGGTTATCCTTCACCTGCACAAGTAATGAATGGTTGGATGAATTCAGCTGGGCATCGTGCAAATATTTTAAAGAATGGATATACAAAGATAGGAGTTGCTTGCTACGAATTAAATGGCAGGGACTACTGGGTACAATTGTTTATGACTGAATAATTCTACAAACACCGTCAGCTGGAGGAATCTCCCTGATGGTGTTTCTTTGCTTAAAAAGGGCATATAAAAATTTACTTTCATTCATTTGCTATCAATGTTATAATGGGAGGGAACGTGTGGAAAAATACTAGATATGGTGTTGCCACTATGAAAAGTTTTTGGAAAGAGATATGGGGTGTAAGGTGTGAATAAAAAAGTAAGATTAAAAGGACAACTGAAATTTTATACGCAATGGCCAATGTGGTTAACAGTTTTACTTGTGATAATGACAATATGGATTTTTACGATTGATAAAAAAGCCGGTTTTGCTATGAGTCTTTTTGTAGTTCTCTATTTTGTCACTGCGCTGACACTTTACTTGAAAAACAGATCAGATCTCATGAAAGAATTTATTAGATTTGCTACGGAGTATGCACAGGTACAGAGAAAACTACTTTTTGAATTTGAACTTCCTTATGGAATTCTAGATGAACAAGGAAAGATTTTGTGGCTAAATGGTAAACTTTCAGAAATCCTACATAAAGAAAGTTTTCCGAAACGTTTGATAACTTCCTATTTTCCTGAAGTGAAAAAGTCGTTTTTTTCATCAGAAGATGTAGAGGCTATGATTGATACTAATTTTGAGGGAAGAAGTTATAGCCTTCTTTTGAAAAAAATGGGTATTGGAGATTTAGTGGAAGCAACTCCCTTGATAGAGTACCCGGAAGAAGGGGTGTCCTTAACAATATTTTACATGTTTGATGACACAGATCTAAAACATTATATGAAAGAGAACCAGGATCAAAAGTTGATTTCTGGATTGATTTATATAGATAATTATGAAGAAGCGTTAGAAACGATAGAAAATGTCAGGCGTTCTTTGCTAGTTGCATTGATAGATAGAAAAATCAATAAGTTTTTTGCAGATATAGATGGAATTGTAAGGAAGATCGAGAAGGATAAGTACTTTGTAGTAATCAAAAACAAGTATTTAAGTCAAATTCAAGAAAATAAGTTTTCTTTGCTGGAAGAAGTAAAGAATGTAAGTATTGGAAATGAAATGGCAGTTACCATAAGTATAGGGTTAGGTGTCAATGCAGATTCCTATACCTTGGCTGGAGAGTATGCTAGAACAGCCATAGATTTAGCCCTTGGAAGAGGGGGAGATCAAGCGGTTGTCAAAGATAGAGAAGCGATTTATTATTATGGTGGAAAGTCAAAGCAGATAGAGAAAAATACTAGGGTGAAAGCCAGAGTAAAAGCCCATGCATTAAGGGAGTTATTGGAAAATAATGATAAAGTTGTAATAATGGGTCATAAAATAGGTGATGTAGACTCCTTTGGAGCGGCTATCGGTATTTATCGTGCAGCCAAGTCATTGGGAAAAAGAAGTTATATTGTTGTAAATGAGATAACCACGTCAGTGAAACCTATATTAGACGGATTTATAGGAAACCCTGAGTATGAAGAGGATATGTTTGTAAAGGTTACAGAAGCTCTTGAAAAAATAGATAATACTACGGTTGTAATTGTAGTAGATGTAAATCGTCCAAGTTATACAGAAAGTGAAGAGATTCTTAATAAAGCGAAAACAATTGTAGTGTTAGACCATCATAGGCAAGGTAGTGAAGTGATAGAAAAGGCTGTTTTGTCATATATAGAACCCTATGCTTCCTCTGCTAGTGAAATGGTAGCAGAGATACTTCAATACATTGGAGATAATGTGAAGATGAAATCCATAGAGGCGGATGCGCTCTATGCAGGAATGATAATTGACACCAGCAACTTTTTAAATAAAACAGGTGTTAGAACATTTGAAGCAGCAGCATTTCTAAAGAGAAATGGAGCAGATTTAACAAGAGTCCGTAAAATGTTCAGAGAAGATATGGCGGACTATCGTGCAAAAGCTGAAACGATTCATAATTCGGAAATTTTTGAAGATTCATTTGCTATAGCAGTTTGTCCTGGAGAAGATTTAAAGAGCCCTACTATTGTTGCTGCACTAGCAGCAAATGAATTGCTTAATATTGATGGGATAAAGGCGTCATTTGTAATCACAGAATTTAATAACAAGGTCTATCTCAGTGCTAGATCTATAGATGAAGTCAATGTACAGTTGATAATGGAACAACTAGGTGGTGGTGGTCATTTAAGTGTGGCAGGTGCACAGTTTGAAGATTATACCATTGAAAAGGCAAAAGCGTTATTGAAAGAAACTTTGAAAAAGATGTTAATGGAAGGAGATATATAAATGGAAGTAATATTACTAGAAGATGTTAAAACATTAGGGAAAAAAGGTGACCTTGTAAAGGTTAATGATGGCTATGCAAGAAATTTTATTATTGCAAAAAAACTAGGAGTAGAAGCGACAAATAGGAATATAAATGATTTAAAGCTTAAGAAGGCAAATGAGGAAAAGATTCAACTAGAATTGCTAGAAGAAGCAAAGGGATTAGCTAAAAAGATTGAGGAAAAACCAATTGTATTAGAAATAAAAGCGGGTGAAGGTGGTAAAACATTTGGCTCCATCTCAACCAAAGAAATAGCAACAGCTGTAACTAGCCAATTTGGATTTGAGATTGATAAAAAGAAAATGAGTTTAACAGAGCCAATTAAATCAATTGGGACACACCTTGTAACAGTAAAAGTTCATAAGGATGTAACAGCTAAATTAACAGTAAAAGTAGAGGAAATGAAATAGTAGACTGGAGGAATAAACATGGATGAGGCTCTTATTAAAAGAGTGTTGCCTCATAATATAGAAGCCGAGCAGTCAGTAGTGGGATCCATGCTTATGGATAAAGAAGCTATTGTAGTAGCCTCAGAGAATTTGGTAAGTGAGGACTTCTACGCAAGACAGCATGGAGTTATGTTTGAGGCCATGGTAGAGCTTTATAATGAAGGAAAACCGGTTGACTTGATTACATTACAAGAACGATTGCGTGAAAAAGCAGTTCCACCAGAAGTGTGTAGTATAGAATTTGTTAGAGAACTAATCAATTCGGTTCCTACTTCTGCAAACATAAAACATTATGCTGAAATCGTAAGAGAGAAGTCAACATTAAGAAAAGTTATTAAAGTAAATCAAGAGATTGAAAATGAGTGTTATCAAGATCAAGAAAAGTTAGAGAATATTTTAGAAAATACTGAAAAGAAGATATTTAATTTAATTCAAAATAGAAATAATGGAGATTATGTTCCGATAAAAGACGTTGTAATTCGTGCTCTAGAAAAAATAGAGTCAGCATCTAAGAATAAAGGTGCTGTAACAGGAATATCAACAGGATTTTATGATTTGGATTATAAGACATCCGGGCTCCAGCCATCCGATTTTATCTTAATTGGAGCGAGACCTTCTATGGGAAAAACGGCCTTTGTATTAAATCTTGCGCAAAATGTTGCTTTAAAAAATGATATTCCTACCGCCGTCTTTAGTCTGGAAATGTCCAAGGAACAATTGATAAACCGTATGTTTTCTTTGGAAGCTAAAGTAGATGCTCAAGCTATTCGTACAGGTGATTTGAATGATAGTGATTGGGAGAAATTGATTGAAAGTGCAGGAGTGATTGGAAAATCCAAATTGATTATCGATGATACACCGGGTATTTCTATCTCTGAGCTGCGATCTAAATGCAGAAAATATAAATTAGAACATAATCTGGGATTAGTAATTATAGATTATTTGCAACTTATGTCTGGTAATGGAAGAACGGATAGTAGGCAACAGGAGATTTCTGAGATTTCTCGTTCTCTAAAAGCGCTAGCAAGAGAAATTAATGCACCAGTTATAGCTTTGTCACAGGTTAACCGTGCATGTGAGACTAGGCCAGATCATAGACCTATGATGTCGGATTTAAGAGAGTCAGGTTCCATCGAGCAGGATGCGGATGTTATTATGTTTATCTATCGTGATGATTACTATAACAAAGACTCTGAGAATAAAAATATGGCAGAAATCATTATTGCAAAACAGAGAAATGGTCCAATTGGAACGGTAAATCTAGTATGGTTACCACATTTGACAAGATTTGTTAATATGGAACGTTAATAAAGACTACATTACATAGTAGAAAAAAAGGGGCACAATTAGCCCCTTTTTAAGTGTCTTATTTTTTCCAAGTTCCTGGTGAAAGTAAAAGAAGAATTGGAAATACTTCTAACCTTCCTGCCAGCATATTAAAGACCATCATTAACTTTGATAAATTAGAAAATTCACTAAAGTTACCCATTGGACCAACCATCTCTAGTCCGGGACCTACATTGTTTAGGGTAGTGGCAACTGCAGTAAAACTGGAAGTAAAATCAAAGTTATCAAGAGAAATTACCAAAAATGAAAGAAAGAAAATAAACATATAGGAAGCAAAAAATACATTGATATTACGCATCATCTCGTGTTCAATTTTCTTACCTTCGAATTTAATTATTTTTACACTACGCTTATGAATCATATAGGATAATTCTTTGGCGATGGTTTTAAATAATATAATAATTCTAGACACTTTCATACCACCACCAGTACTACCAGCGCAGGCTCCAATAAACATCAAAATAAATAAAATGTTTTTTGAAAAAGCAGGCCATTGATTGAAGTCTGTGGTAGCATATCCAGTTGTTGTGATAATGGATGAAACATGGAAGGAGGCTTCGTGAAGCTGTCCCCAGAATCCTTTTATTCCTCCTGTATTTAAAGCAATTAAAATAGTGGAAGTAACGATGATAATAAAATACCAACGCAGTTCTTCGCTTTTAAATGCGGGTTTAATCTTTTTCAAGAAAATTAAATAATATATATTGAAGTTAACTCCAAATAAAAACATGAAAATTGTAACTACTACCTGATTGTAGGTGGAATAAGAAGCTAGACCATCACCTTTAATAGCAAAACCACCGGTACCGGCAGAACCAAAAGTAATGGTTAGCGTATCAAATAAAGGCATTCCACCAAGTAGCATCAAAACAATTTGCAAAAGAGTCATTCCAATATAAATATTATATAAAAGTAATGCTGAAGTACGCATTTTTGGAACTAATTTTCCGACAGATGGGCCAGGACTTTCTGCTCTCATAATATGTATACTCTCTCCACCAGCAAGGGGAAGTATTGCCATAATAAAAACCAAGACTCCCATACCACCTATCCAGTGGGTGAAGCTTCTCCAAAAAAGCATACAATAGGAAAGTGCTTCTACATCTACTAGTATGCTTGAGCCGGTCGTAGTAAAACCGGAAACTATTTCAAAGAGAGCATCTATATAATGTGGGATTTCTCCGCTGATGTAAAAAGGTAGAGCCCCCATAATACTAAGGATAATCCAACCTAAGGCAACGGCAACAAAACCATCTTTTGCAAAAAAAGCTCGATTCTTGGGCTTATTATATATTAATGGTATTCCAAATGTAAGACAGATTCCTATTGTAATAAGGAATGAAAAACCGCTTTTTTCTTGATAAATGAGTGCTACAATACTGGGTAGAGCCATAAAAGCTGCTTCAAAAACAAGAATCCATCCAATAATATACAACACAATTGACTTGTTCATATGTACTCCTTACCTGCTTCTATAAAAGGATATCTCTTAAATCATCTAATCCTGTATGGGTTGTTACAATAATAACCGTATCTCCAAATTGTAAAGAATCTTGACCATTTGGAATAATGATTTTACCTTTTCGATTAATGCAACCTACCAATAAGTTTTTCTTTGTTTCTAATTTTTCTAAAGGAATTCCTACAATTTCAGGAGTGTTCTTTACGCTGAATTCTAAAGCTTCAACTCTATCACCGATAATCTTGTACAAAGTCTCTACATTGCTTCCTTTAGGATTCTGCATCGCACGAACATGTTGAATAATCTGATCAGCAGTAATAAGTTTGGGATTCACGATAGCCCCAAGGTGCATTTCTTCAATAATATCTTCATAGGCAAGATGCGTGATTTTTGTAAACACCTTAGCTTTTGTTTTTTTCTGCACATATAAGGAAAGCAAAATGTTTTCTTCATCTAGATTAGTAAGAGATGCAAAGGCATCTGTTTCTTCCAATCCTTCTTCTGAAAGAACGTTTCGATCAGATCCATTGCCATTAATAATCAGTGCTTCTGGCAGGATTTCACTTAGTTCTTCGCAACGTTCTCTATTTCGCTCAATTATCTTGACCTTTATATTAGTTCCTTCTAGCTTGTGAGCAAGATAAACAGAAATTGCTCCACCACCAACTAACATAAGAGATTTTATGTGGTTTGAAACAATCCCGCTTCGATGGAAAAATTCTGTAGAAACCTTTGGTGGTGCTATAAAAGAAATTTTATCATGAGCTCTAAGAATAAAGTCACCAGAAGGGATAAATACTTGATCTCCACGTTCTACCGCACAAACCAAAACCTTTAATCTTAATTGAGAAGGTATATTCATTATCTTCATATTGTTTAATATAGATTCTTCTGGAATTTGAAATTTTAATAGTTCTACTTTTCCTTTAGCAAAGGAATCAATTTTAATAGCAGAAGGGATTCGAATTAAACGAGACATTTCGCTAGCTGTTTCCAGCTCAGGGTTAATCGTCATAGATAATCCCATTTGTCCTTTTATAAATTCAATTTCTTCATTAAAAAGAAAATTTCTAACCCTTGCAATGGTATGGCAATTACTAGCTTTTTTTGCTATCAAACAACTAAGAAGATTTAACTCATCTGAATGTGTTACCGCAATCATAACATCTGTTGTTTCGATTCCGGCTTCTAAAAGTGCATGATAACTGGCACCATTCCCCACTAATCCCATGATATCAAAAGTATCAGTAATGTTGTTAATAACAGAGGCTTTGTTATCAATTACGACAATATCGTGTCCCTCGCGATTAAGCTGCTCTGCAAGTGTTGTTCCGACTTTACCGCAACCAACTATAAGAATTTTCATGATGCACTATCTAGCTCCTTTTCGTTTTTATGTTATAGATATTATTATAGCACTAATTCTATAAAAACATAGTGATATTTAATTAACAGGAGAAGAAGTGAAATATTAAAAAACTTTTTAAAATGTCTTGACAATTATATAAACAAATGGTATTCTTAGAAAGTAATTTAATGTTAATTTTTGATTCACATATTTATGTAAGTCATTTAACGGATAAATGATTTACGTAAATATGTGATTTTTTATCTTAATCATTAAATAATTAAAATTAAGGAGGTATCTTTCAATGAATAAAGGTACAGTAAAATGGTTTAATGCTCAAAAAGGTTTTGGATTTATTACAGATGATAACGGCGGAGAAGATGTATTCGTACATTTTTCAGGAATCGCATCAAACGGTTTCAAAACTTTAGAAGAAGGTCAAGCGGTTTCTTTTGAAATTACTCAAGGACAACGTGGAGCTCAAGCAGTTAACGTAACTGTTGAATAAGACCAACTAATTAAAAAGTGATGCTCTATAGATGTTAACATCTGTAGAGCATCACTTTTTTGTGTTGATAATCAAGTTTATTGATTATCTTCTGAAGATTCTTCATTCGTTTCTAGTTTTGATTTTCGTTCTTTGTTCTTTTTGCTAATCTTTTTGCTAATCCTTTTGCTGATCATAATGGTAGAAAGTATACCAAAGCTTATCGTACTAATGAGCACACCTATTTGTAACCCATAAGGAGTATAGGAAAAACTAATCTCATGTGTTCCTTCGGTGAGAGGAATGGAGATAAAAGCTTCTTTAAAAGCAGTAGTATCTACTGGCTCTCCATCTACAGTTACGGACCAACCTTTTTCGTAAATAATGGAAGTGAATAAAACACCATCTTCTTTAACAGTGATGGTACCATTCACATGAGTATCATCATAATTATCTACGATAAGTCCTTGTTGGCTAATTGCTTTATAATATTTTTCGAAATTATCAAGTTCTAGAGCACCGCTATAAATTTTTATAGAGTCTTCTTCTGTTGCGCTAAGAGTAATGGTAGTGCCTTCTGGACAATATCCTAAATCAAAGATATATTTCTGTTTTACACCACTAAAGCTTTTTGCTTCTTGGATTTCTTCATCGGACTCATTTATATAGGTGGCAACAAAATCTTCGCCACTAGAGGTTACGTATGCATATACGTATTGATCATCTTCTACATAGATTTCGACTTTATTTCCACTAGTAGAATGATGTAGTGTAGTAAAAATAGGATCGATTCCAGTAGTTAGGCTTACAAAATCGTTTTGAACGGTAAAGGGGTTGCTAGAACCCATATTCCAAGATTCGTTTAAATCGGAGGGGATTAAAAAGCCAAGTGGAAGAGTGTATTTGTTTTCGTATAAGTAAATAGATTCGTCCCAAGTTACAAGTTCTCTTAATGAAGTGTTTTCTAAAAATTCATTACTAAAAACGTACTTTACATCTAACAAGGAAGCTGTTAATGGGGTAGCACCATAAAATGCGTAAGAGTTGGTAGATTCTTCGTGTCCCAAATTGCTTAAGAACTTACTTAAACCAGCGTTTGCAGTAGATGAAAATAAGGATAATCCATGATAATGATGCCAAGCGCTGTCATTTTTTGTACGTCTTTTCAGTTTTTCTACACGATAAAAATCAGAGTCCTCAGAATTTAGCTCATCCAATACAGTGGTAATGGCCGCATTATCACTAACATAAGAAGTGCGGTTCGTAGTGCTTACACTGGTCTTCTCTGTGTTTATGAAAATTTCTAAGAAAACAATTAGAAATAATAACAAACAAAGTGATATGTTAGTTAGCTTTTTTCTTCGGTATAATTCGATAAGCATACAATAAAGAGTGACAAATAAAAGGCTGATATACACGATTGAAAAATGATATTCGTCCCCCGCTATAAAATGTTCAATGAATAAAAAAAGTGCAATTACACCAGCAAGAGTTCCATACACTTGTTTTGAAGTGTATTTTTTTATGCCGCATAGCCCTTCATATGCCATAGATAAAAGCAAAAAGGAGAAGATAAAACTTTGTCTACAAGGTAAGCTGTTTGGAAAATGGAACCCATGCCAAACGTAATTGAGAATATTCATATTAAAACTAATATAAAAGAAGAAAATCAATATAAACTTACTAATTTTTTCTTTTATGTTTACTTTTGAATTCATAGCATATAAAGGAACAAGTAAAAAGATTGGAATTCCGCTATAAATGTTTGGTTCGTGTGCAGAAAAAACAGCTGGTTCCACTAACATTAGTTGTCTTGAAATCATTTCAAAAATAGAAAAATATTTAGTTAAACTCCCTGGAAAATTCATTTCCCCAGATACAGTTAATTGTAGAGCAAAAAATTCAGGAATTAATAGCACTGCAGCCAACCCACCAGCTAAAAGAGAATAAAGTCCAAAAGAAAACACTTTTTTGTATGGATTTTCTTTTGCTTCAGGTTGAGAAAGCATAAGCGTAAAAAAGTAAAGAACGCAAAAGATGCAAATCATAATAGAAATATAGTAGTTAGATAAAATGGCAAGTCCTAGGGTAACACAATATAGAAATGGCTTTTTTTCTTTTACTAGATATTCTAGTCCGAGAAGGATGAGTGGCAAAAGCCAAATACAATCTAACCACATAACATTCCAACTATAGGCAGCAACATATGCA
>CAYYVJ010000049.1:0-15770 GCA_964475115.1 uncultured Lachnospiraceae bacterium | reverse complement strand
TGTCATCACAGAAACGGATATTTTTGGCGTGGAGAAAAAGAAGCGAAAGAAAAAATCCACATACGAAGGAAAGAAGATTCAAAGTTTTACAGATTTAAATATAGGAGATTATGTAGTTCATGAAAATCATGGATTGGGTATTTATAAAGGAATAGAAAAGATAGAAGTTGAAAAGACAGCAAAAGATTACATTAAAATCGAATATTCAGATGGTGGAAATTTATATATTTTAGCAACCCAATTAAATTTGATTCAAAAATACGCGAGTTCGGACGCTAAAAAACCTAAGCTAAATAAATTAGGTGGTCAGGAGTGGCAAAGGACAAAATCAAAAGTAAAAGGTGCAGTAAGAGAAGTCGCAAGAGATTTGGTTAATTTATATGCTACAAGACAATCGAAAGCAGGCTATGAGTATGGTGAGGATACCGTATGGCAAAAAGAATTTGAAGAATTTTTCCCATATGAAGAAACAGAAGACCAAATTATGGCTATTGAAGCTACGAAGAAAGATATGGAAAGTAAAAAGATAATGGATCGTCTTATTTGTGGTGATGTAGGCTTTGGTAAAACTGAAATTGCCATACGTGCAGCCTTTAAGGCGGTACAGGAAGGAAAACAGGTAGTATATTTAGTTCCGACCACTATTTTAGCTCAACAACATTATAATACCTTTGTGCAGCGAATGAAGGATTTTCCTGTAAATATAGCGATGATGTCTAGGTTTCGAACTTCAACAGAGCAAAAGAAGACGATAGAAGGTCTTAAGAAGGGTATGGTAGACATTGTAATTGGTACTCATAGAGTGCTTTCTAAGGATCTTATATTCAAAGATTTAGGTCTTTTAATCGTAGATGAAGAACAACGTTTTGGGGTTACTCATAAAGAAAAGATTAAGCAACTAAAAGATACTGTGGACGTATTGACTTTAACAGCTACACCTATACCAAGAACACTTCATATGAGTTTGATTGGAATCAGAGATATGAGCGTTCTAGAAGAGCCTCCAGTTGACCGTATGCCAATTCAAACCTTTGTTATGGAATTCAACGATGAAATGGTTCGTGAGGCCATAAATAGGGAGATGGCTAGAGGAGGACAAGTATATTATGTGTTTAATCGAGTAAAAAACATTGATGAAATTGCAGATAAAATTGCAGCACTAGTGCCAGATGCAAATGTTGCTTATGCCCATGGACAAATGCAAGAACGTCAGTTAGAGCGAATTATGTATGATTTTATTAATGGAGAAATTGATGTACTTGTATCTACTACCATTATTGAAACTGGACTCGATATATCCAATGTAAATACCATGATTATTCATGATGCGGATCAACTTGGATTGTCACAGCTTTATCAGTTAAGGGGACGTGTAGGACGTTCAAATCGTACAGCATATGCATTTTTAATGTACAAAAGAGATAAAATGTTAAAAGAAGTAGCTGAAAAGCGTCTTCAAGCAATAAGAGATTTTACGGAGCTTGGTTCTGGATTTAGAATTGCAATGAGAGATTTAGAGATACGTGGAGCAGGAAATATCTTGGGAGCAGAACAGCATGGGCATATGGAGGCGGTAGGTTACGATTTATACTGTAAGATGTTAAATGAAGCAGTAAAGGTTTTAAAGGGAGAATCTACAGAAAAAGAGTTTGAAACTACCATTGATATGGATATTAATGCTTATATTCCAAGTAGTTATATTAGAAATGAACTTCAGAAATTAGATGTTTATAAAAGAATTGCAGGAATTGAAAATGAAAAAGAATATATGGATATGCAAGATGAATTAATTGATCGTTTTGGTACAATGCCAAAATCAGTTGAGAATCTTATTTCCATTGCTTACATGAAGTCTGTAGCTCATAGCTTAGATATTACAGAGATTAATGCAAATAAGCAAACGATAAAAATCGTAATGTATGAGAAAGCAGCAGTTGATGTGGCCAAGATTCCAACCATTTTAACAACCTTTAGAAATCAATTGAAGTTTACAGCGGATAAAAAACCATACTTTACTTATACCTATAGTAAGCTTGAGATAAAGGATGATGCAGGGCAAATTCAAACAGTAAGAAAACTTTTAGAACATATGAAAGAATTAATGTTAAAAGTAGTGATATAATATAAAAGAGCTTGCAAAAAATTTGCAAGCTCTTTTATATTAAGGATAAACGTCACCCTCTATGGTAATATTTATATCTTCCACTCCGTAGTAGAGTTTAAGTGTGTCTGTGATACATTGTAAAACTAAAGTTTCATAGTTTGGATTAGCGGTAAGGTGCTTTGACAATTCTTTTGAAAAGTCAATTTGAACAGTAGAATTATGATCTAAATATAGTTTGTTGATTTTTACGTCTTCTCCAATTACGGAAGCAAAGTTTGTTTGAGAAAAGTCTCTATATGCTGCTTCAAAAGCTTTTGCTGTATCATCATTTGTTTTAAAAGAAAGCTTCTTCTCGATGGGTTCAATTGTGTTTGTGTCAACATTTGGATAAAAGAAACTTAAGGTTTGGGTTAAAGGGGTGTCTTTTTTAATCTCCTTAAGAGTAGAGGATACTTCCATCCCATTTGAAGTAAAAAGAGTTTGAACTAATCCTAGGTTTTTTACATAATAATCATAAGCGGTATAATCATCACCTTCTGTAGTTACTTCGATAGCTACGTAATCACTAGCAGGAGTCATGATTTCCATGTCGACCTGTGAGATATAGCGTTTTCGTCCATCAGAAAGTGTCCATGAGTTTCCAACGGTAAGTGGTTCTTTTAGAAGTACTAATTCTGGCTCGGGGGTACTATTTAAAAAGTTTTCTCTAAAATAAGTTTCTTCTCTGGATAAAAGTTCAATAAGCTGTCCATCCTTATATTCTATGACTCTGACTGTTTCTGTTCCGCCATTATTTGTTCTGGTTTGTATGCGATTTCCTTCTATATAGTCTACAAAAACAGAGTAAGAAGCATATTCGTTACCCACTCCTTCAAACAAATAAGAATTATTTTCAACAAAAGGATAATAATCCTCTACTCCAAGATTGGGTTCAGTCTCTTTTGCGGTTGTAGTTTCATTTATATTTGTATTTTTTATACTGCTCTCCGTTTCTTTCCCTTGTTTGTATGATGAGCACCCAGAGACTGAGAAGATTAATATAGTTAAAAGTAATATAGTAATTATTTTTTTCATAAAATCTCCTTTCTTTTGTTGTTTAGTTGATTATTTCCATTATACACTAGATTATTCTTTGTTCCTACAAATGATAGTAGTGAAAAGGTTTATATTGCAATTAGTAAAAAAAGACTTGGTATATTATTGCTTTTTTTACAGATACTAACTCCATAACTATGGCTTATTGTTATTGTGGAAATGGAGGAAAAACATGAAAGCAACAGGAATTGTAAGGAGAATAGATGATTTAGGTAGAGTTGTTGTACCAAAAGAAATAAGAAGAACATTAAGAATTAGAGAAGGAGATCCTTTAGAAATATTCACAGATCATGAAGGTGAAATTATCCTTAAAAAATATTCTCCTATTGGAGAGTTGAGTTTATTTGCTAAGCAATATGCAGAAGCATTGGCACAAGCTACAGGTCACATTATCTGTATATCTGATAGAGATCGAATCATAGCAGTTGCGGGAACAGTAAAAAAAGAGTTGTTAGAAAAACCCATTAGCAAGCAACTAGAAAATTTAATTAATGAACGAGAAAGTTTAATTTCAACTAGCGATAATAAGAGCTTCATACCGATTTTGCAAGGGGAACAAGAAGAGTTTACAGGTCAGGTAATATATCCAATTATTTGTGAAGGAGATGCAATAGGTTCTGTAGTTATTTTAAATAAAGAGGCTAAAATCCAAATGGGTGATGCAGAGCAAAAATTAGCAAATGTAGCAGCTGGATTTTTAGGTAGACAGATGGAATCTTAAAAAGTTTGATTAGGCGCGTGGGAAAACGTGCCTATTTTTAAAGAAAATGCTTAATTTTCCTTGACAAATGGCTTGGAAGAGTTTATAAATAAACATGAAGGTGTCAATGATTCTTACTGATGTGGAACGGTATTTGAAATTTTATATATTTTTGTAAAAAGAAGCGTGAAATTTTAAATATGAAATCACCTAAAAAGTTATAATCAAATTAAAATCAGAGGAGGAGTTTATCCATGAACAAAACAGAATTAGTTGCTGCAATTGCAGAAAAAACAGAATTATCAAAAAAAGATTCTGAAAAAGCTTTAAAAGCTTTCGTTGAGGTAGTTACAGAAGAGCTTAAGAAAGGCGAAAAAATTCAGTTAGTTGGTTTTGGTACATTTGAAGTTACACAAAGAGCAGCAAGAGAAGGTAGAAATCCTCAAAGTGGAGCAGTTATGAAAATACCTGCATCTAAAGCAGCGAAATTTAAAGCAGGAAAAGCATTAAAGGATGCTGTAAACGCATAATTAATGAATGAAAGCTAAAAATCTACACTTTGAGTGTAGATTTTTTTTATGTAACAGGAAAGTGCTTGGCATTCCTGGAAAATAAAAACTCTAGTTAACTTTAAGGAGGTTCTATGAGATTAGATAAATTTTTAAAGACTTCCAGATTGATTAAGAGGCGAACGATAGCCAATGAAGCCTGTGATGCAGGAAGAGTATTAATCAATGGCAAGGTTGCAAAAGCTTCTGCAACTGTAAAAGAAGGGGACATAATTGAAATTCAATTTGGAACAAGGGCGGTGTCGGTAGAAGTCCTTGATGTTCAAGAAACAGTTCGAAAAGAAGAAGCAAAAGAATTATATAAATATATTTAGTTATAAAAATGGGACACTCCTAATATACTTTATTAAGCATGAAAAAATTAGTACATGCAAAGTATATTGGGGGGTTTTTTTACGTGGAAGAAAGACAAACACAGGGACAAGGGGTTCATAAATTAGTTGTTAATAGCCGTAGGTCAGGAATTATGACAGGTGTACGTGATGTAATTGCTTTTGATATGGGAGAAGTGCTTCTTGAGACAGATTTGGGTATGTTAATGCTAAAGGGGAATGATATGCATGTGACTCGCTTAAATCTTGAAAAGGGTGAGGTTGAAGTAGAAGGTACGATTGATAGCCTTACTTACTCTGAGGTTAGTAATTATTCTAAAAAGGGGGAGTCTCTTATTGGGAGATTGTTTAAGTAAAAGATTATGAGTAAACTAGTAGCTTGGGAAATCCAGTATTTTATCCAGTGCTTTATATGGGGTGTATGGATGATGATACTGTATGACATGCTGCGAATTTTTCGAATGGTAATGTATCATAAAGCATTATGGATAGCCATTGAGGATATTCTATATTGGATATACTGCGCTGTTGGGATGTTCGTAGTAATGTATATGTGGAATGATGGAAAGATTCGTTGGTTTTCCATTGCTTCTGCAGGTTTAGGAATGTTTCTTTATAATATTTTGGTTAGCAAATATGCAGTACCGATTATTGGCAAAGGAATCTATAAACTGATACGATTTTTATTTGCCCCTGTTATTTTTATTGTTAAGAAAATAAAATGTGTGACTAAATTCCTAGAGAAAAAAGCGAAAAACTTAAGGTTTAAGTTAATAAAGGTATTGAAAAAATTATGTAAATCAGTTAAGATTATAAGTAATAAAAAGAGTGGAAAAAGTCTAAAAAGTTAAGGTGATTATATGGCGAGGAAGAGAAGGCGAAAAGGAAGAAATAGAGGTGGCATCATTGCAGTCATTTTTGTTGTGATGCTTCTTTTGCTTGTGGTTGCATTTAAAGGAATTGAACTAAATGAAAAAAATACAGCATATTTAGCTAGAGAAACTAAACTTAGGAATCAGATAGAGCTTCAAGAAGAACGAAAAACAAAGCTAGAAGAACATAGTAAGTATGTTCAAACTAAAAAATATATTGAAGAAGCTGCTAGAGAAAAACTAGGACTTGTTTATGAAGATGAAATCATTTTTATGCCAAGTAATTAAAGTTTTTACATAACCGTATTCTAAATTTCATAAAAAGAAAGAGCACCCTATAATCGCTAATTGCGAACAAGGGTGCTATTATTTTGTCTAAAAGTTTTTTTGAATTCGGAAAGAATTTGACAAAAAAAAGTTGCTTACCTCCGTATAATACTGAATTAAAGACCCAAGAATGTAGGGGAATAGGAGGAATCAAAATGAAAAAAAGATTAATGAAACGTATCGGAATGCAACTAATTGGTGGTATTGTAGCACAATGCTATATTTTATCATACAATCCTTTTGGACTAGCATACTTTGCAGCGGCATATTTACAAAAAGGAACGAGGGCATTTGTGTTTCCTATTATATTGGTAAGCATGCTACTTACCATGCCAGCGACGGAAGCAATAAAGTACGGTTTGGCCATGCTGGTTATTGCAGTTATTATTGAACTAATAGAAAGGATGAAAGATTCCTGTGGAAGATATTTGGGCGGGGTAATTGCTGCCATAAGTCTATTTTCTATGGAAATTGCCAAAGCGGGCTTGTCAATTAATCCGGAAAAGCAAATTATATCTGGGCTGTTTGAATCGGTTATGGTATTTGCTTTAGTAGTAGTGTTTTCTACAGGAATAGCAGCAGTAGTATCTCCCAGAAGTAATAAGGTATTTACAAATGAGGAAAAGGTTTCCTTAGGTATTATTGCTGGGGCTATATTATATGCAGTACAGGATGTTCATATCTTTGAATTTTCTATAGTAGAAGTCATTATTTATTTTTCTGTGCTACTAATTGCTTATAACTATGGAGCTGGAATGGGTGCTTTAACTGGAGCTGTATGCGGAATTATAATGACCCTTTGGGAAGGGAATATTGCCATTTTAGGAACACTTTGCTTTGCTGGTGCTTTAGCGGGAGCATTTCGCCAACTTGGGAAATTGGGAAGTAGTATTATTTATCTAATCGTTCTTTGGATATTGGGGACATTTTATGCACCTTTTGTGTTCTGGCCAGAACAATTAAGTGGAATACTATCTAGTACAGCCATCTTTTTACTGTTACCAAGAAAGTTAGCTTTTTCTTATGAATCTTCTGGAAAAGAAGAAGGAGTAGGAACATTTTATACAGAGAGTAAAAATAGTATGAAAGAAATGGCCGGGATCTTTAAGAAAATGGCAAACAGTATGAGTAGATTTCAAGGAGAAAATGATTTGTCTTTTGCTTCCACTCTTCAATTAAATCAAACAGCTGCAATTTTAGAAAATTTTTCAGAAAGTCTAGAAACTGAAAAAGAAAATAGAAAAAAGACTGGAGAGCTTATAAAGCAAAGGCTTCAAAGGTATAAAGTTTCAGTGAGATTTATAAAGATTACAGAGCAGAGAAACCATAAACTCAAAATCAAGATGATTGCAAAAAACACAGCTAGTGGAGTCTTGACGATGAAAGAGGTTGCAACACATGTAAGTAAATGTGTGGGAAAAAGGATGAGACCTACTTATGATTGTAAGACGATCATGAATAGAGAATATGCCACCTTTTGCTTTACAGAGGAACCTAATTTTATGATGATGTATGGAATGGCTGGAAAAACCAAAGAGGGAGAAAAAATATCTGGTGATAATTTTTCCTTTATGGAGCTAGAGGAAGGCCAAGTGCTCATGGGAATTGTAGATGGTATGGGTTCGGGTAGAGAGGCAAGTAAAGACAGTGAAGTAGTAGTAGAATTAATTGAAGATCTATTGAAAGCAGGATTTAAAGAAGAATCAGCCATAAATCTAATCAATTCTATACTTTTATCGAAAGGAAACAATCAATCTTCTACGGCGGTTGATATTGCTATTACAGATTTATATTCTGGAAAATGTAATTTTATTAAACTGGGAGCAGCAGCAAGTTTTATTAAAAGAAATCAATGGATTGAAATTATGAAATCGACTACTTTGCCAGTCGGGATTTTAAGAGAGGTAGACTATGAAAGCACTTCTAAAAAAATGTACGATGGAGATTATATCATTATGGTATCAGACGGAATCTTAGAAGTTTTTCCAGGAGAAAATAAAGAAGATGAGTTTACAAACTTTTTAATGGATATTAAGTTGAAGAATCCAAAAGAATTGGCAGACTACATTTTAAATTATGCTTGTACACTTTCAGAGAATGTAGTGCGTGATGATATGACCGTGCTGGTGTCTGGTATATGGAAGAAAGCCACTTGATTATTCATATCTTTTCTAGTATAGTAAGGATACAAAAGAAAGGTAGGAAACTCTATGATAAAGAAGGTAAAGGCATATGTAAAAGAACATGGTGTGCTTGAGGCTTTTGATAAAATAGTAGTAGGTGTTTCTGGAGGGGCTGATTCCATTTGTCTGCTCCTTATACTTCTTGAAATAAAAAGGACGTTACCAATAGAATTAATCTGCGTTCATGTACATCATGGAATACGAAAAGAAGAGGCAGACAGAGATGCTTCTTATGTAGAGAAGTTTTGTAAAGACAGGGACGTTACTTTTTTTGAGAAAAGATATGATGTGAGAAAAATTGCAAAAGAGGAAAGAATTTCTGAAGAAGAAGCGGGGAGAAATATTAGGTACGCCTTGTTTCATCAGATAAAAGAAAGGTTTTCTTATAATAAAATAGCGGTTGCCCATAATAAAGGAGATCAAGTAGAAACGATACTATTTAATTTATGCAGGGGAGCAGGGGTATCAGGACTAAAAGGTATTGAACCTGTATCAGGGGATATTATCAGACCCTTGCTCTCTTGTTCCCGTACAGAGATTGAGGATTACTTGTCCTCCCATAAAATCAATTGGTGCACAGACTCTACAAATTTAACCAATGATTATATGAGGAATAGGATTCGCCGGGGATTAATACCCTTCTTAGAGAGTGAAGTAAACCCTATGGCAGCGGAGCACATTTGGATGACGGGAAGCCATCTGCGTGAAGTAAATGATTATTTAACAAAACAAGGAGAAGAAGCATATAATAAGCTTGCAGTAGCAAAAGAAGGAAACATTTATATTTCCATAAAGGACTTAAAAAAAGAGGATATTATTATTCAAAAGATGATTATTCGTAAGTGTATAGAGACTTTGTCATTCAGTCTAAAAAATATTTCTGCGAATCATGTTAATAGTATTTTGGCTCTTGTAAATAATGAAGTAGGAAAGTACGTAGTTCTGCCCTATGGAATCAAAGGGATAAGAGAGTATGAGCGTTTGCTTATAACAAATAAAGAAGAAGATAGAAAAGAAGAATTTGAACCGATTTTAATCATAGTGGATGAGTTGAAAGAATATTCTTTAAAAAATGAAAAGTGGAGTCTAAAAGTTAACCTAACAACTTCTACAGCAGAGAATGAACTGAAAAAATATGAAAAAAATCCTTCAAATGGCTATACGAAATGGTTTGACTATGATAAAATAAAAGGCAAATTACTCCTAAGAACGCGCAAAGAAGGAGATTATTTTGAAATTAATGAAAATGGTGGAAGAAAAAAATTAAAAAGTTTCTTTATTGATTGTAAAATTCCACAAAATGAAAGAGATGAAATACTGTTATTAGCAGATGGTAGCCATATCATATGGATAGTTGGTTACAGAATTAGTGAAGGATATAAGATAACAGAAAATACCAGTCGAATTCTGAAAGTACAAATAGATGGAGGAAGTAAGAATGTCACACAACATTAGAGTATTATTATCAGAAGAGGAAGTAAATAAAAAGATAGAAGAGATCGGAAAGAAAATCAGTAAAGATTATGAAGGCAAATCAATTCATTTAATTTGTATTTTAAAGGGTGGAGTTTTCATTACCTGTGAATTGGCAAAGAGAATTACAGTGCCTGTAACAATGGATTTCATGTCTGTATCAAGTTATGGTGCTGGAACAAAATCTAGTGGAGTAGTGAAAATAATCAAAGACCTTGATGATCCTTTAGATGGTAAAGATGTTTTAATTGTAGAGGATATCATTGATTCTGGAAGAACATTAAGTTACCTCATAGAAATTCTATATAAGAGAAATCCAAATTCAATAAAACTTTGTACCTTATTAGACAAACCAGAACGTAGAGTATCAGATGTAAAAGTAGATTATGTTGGGTTTAATATACCAGACGAGTTTGTTGTTGGTTATGGTTTAGATTATGATCAAAAATATAGAAACTTACCATATATTGGAGTCGTAGAACTATAATATTATATGGTGAGAGGAGGTTGGTTTGTTGAAATCAAAAGGTTTAGGCGTTTACCTTGTAATTATGGCCTTAGTATTTTTTGCTATGTGGTGGGCAACACAAGATATTACAGATGAAAATAGTTATAACTACGCAAATTTTGTTGCATCGTTAGAAGCAGGAGAAGTTTCTTCCGTTTTTATTAGACAAAACAAAGAAGTTCCTACCGGTCAAGTGGAGATAGTCATTGGTCAAGATACACGTGAAAGTTTTTATGTATCGGATGTAAATGTAGTCATTACAGATTTGAATGAGTATGGTATGGAATATGGACAAGGTGATGTGGAAAGAGAAAGTTTCTTTTTGACATCAATATTGCCTTTCCTTATAGCCTTGGTAGTGGTTATTGTGTTTTTCTCTTTAATGAATAATCAAGCAGCTGGAGGCGGCAATAGCAAAGTGATGAACTTTGGAAAAAGCCGTGCTAAACTTGTAACAGATAGCATGAAAAAGGTTACTTTTAAAAATGTGGCAGGTTTAGATGAAGAGAAAGAGGAATTGAGAGAAGTTGTAGATTTTCTTAAGTCACCTAAGAAATATATTCAAGTAGGTGCGAGAATACCAAAAGGAGTGCTTTTGGTGGGACCTCCGGGAACAGGAAAGACTCTTCTTGCAAAAGCAGTAGCAGGAGAAGCAGGAGTGCCATTTTTCAGTATCTCTGGTTCTGATTTTGTGGAAATGTTTGTAGGTGTAGGCGCTTCACGTGTAAGAGACTTATTCGAAGAAGCTAAGAAAAACCACCCTTGTATTGTTTTTATCGATGAAATTGATGCCGTTGCACGTAGAAGAGGAACAGGCATGGGTGGTGGACATGATGAAAGAGAGCAAACTCTAAATCAGTTATTAGTGGAAATGGATGGATTTGGAGTAAATGAAGGCATCATTGTTATGTCAGCTACCAACCGAGTTGATATTTTAGATCCGGCAATTTTACGTCCAGGACGTTTTGATAGAAAAGTAATGGTTGGAAGACCTGATGTTAAGGGTCGTGAAGAAATCTTGGCAGTTCATGCAAAAGGGAAACCTTTGGGTGATGACGTGGATTTACCACAGATAGCTCGTACAACCGCAGGGTTTACAGGAGCAGATTTAGAAAACTTATTAAATGAATCAGCTATATTGGCAGCAAAATCTAGCCGTAGTTATATTATGCAAGAAGATATTAAAAGTTCTTTCATAAAAGTGGGTATCGGTGTAGAAAAACGCAGCCGTGTTATTTCAGATAAAGAAAAGAAGATAACAGCATATCATGAAGCAGGTCATGCGATTTTATTTCATCTTCTACCAGATGTTGGACCAGTATATTCTGTATCAATTATTCCAACTGGAATTGGAGCAGCGGGTTATACTATGCCGCTTCCGGAAAAAGATGAAATATTTAATACCAGAGGACGTATGCTTCAAGATATTATGGTTGACTTAGGTGGAAGAATAGCAGAAGAAATGATATTTGATGATATTACAACAGGTGCCTCTCAAGATATTAAGCAAGCTACTGCTATTGCAAGATCAATGATTACGAAATATGGTATGTCAGAAGCAGTTGGTCTGATACATTATGGAAGTGATGAGGATGAAGTCTTTATTGGACGCGATCTAGCACATACTAGAAGTTATGCTGAGAACACAGCAGCTTTAATTGACAGTGAAGTGAAGCGAATTGTGGACGAATGCTATGCAAAGGCAAAGGAACTGTTGACAGATAACAAAGACATTCTTCATAAATGTGCAGAACTTTTGTTAGAAAAAGAAAAAATAGGTCGAGAAGAATTTGAGACTTTATTTGCATAAAAATTGTTTAAAATAACATAAAAACATAATAGGGTAAAATTCAAAAGAGTGATTTTCGACAAAAACTTTTTGGTTAGACATTAAAGTTTGTGCACACTTTTAGAAGTGCAAATGCTATAATAATAAATGTAAACCCCCCCAATACATTATATAGTTTTTGCTACACCCCATAAGAAACGAAATACCTTCTCCTAAAAGAACAGCTTGTAGCAGCTGTTCTTTTTTTGCATAAAAATAGACTTTTGTGTCGAAAAGCCTAGAGCTTTTAGCTAAGATTAAGTTGTGCTTTATAGGGGCTAGCTGTATAATATAGATAGAATCGTTCCTAGGAAGGGGTTTCTTTATGAATGCATACAAAAATGTTATGGAATATTTGGTATTAAACAAAATAAGCGAAGTTTGGAATGCTCTTGAATGTTGTAAATGTGCTCAGTGTAAAAATGACGTGATTGCATTAGCGTTAAATGAATTACCTACAAAGTATGTTGTGACACAAAAGGGTGAAGTTTATGCTAGAATCGATGAATTATCAATTGAAAAAGAAGCTGAGATTTTAACAGCGTTAGCAAAAGCAGCAAAAATAGTAAAAGAAAAACCAAGGCATGATTAATATCATAATAATATATAAAATGAGATAGATGGTGTATTTGAAATATGGAATTAAATATAAGAGCTTTATTTAGTGATGAGACAGAAAAATATAGACAGCCAGCTAGGCCAGATGTAAATGGTGAGGTGACTGTTTATTTTCGTGGTTTAAAAGATAACGTTGCAGCAATTTATTTTGTTTCTCCAAAAGAAAGAAAAGTGATGGAGAAAGATTCAACCATAGGCATATTTGACTATTATAAGGTTCGGTTGCAGATAGAGAACGAGCCTCTCACCTACTATTTTGAAGTGGTAGGTGAGGGTAAAACTTGTTTTTATAATAGAATTGGTCCATCTACAAAACAGCAAAGAAAATATGATTTTGAAATTATTCCGGGCTTTAAGACTCCAGAATGGGCAGAGGGAGCTGTTTTTTATCAAATTTTTGTAGAGCGCTTCTATAATGGGGATAAATCAAATGACCCTGTAAATCTTGAATATGTTTATATTGATGAGGGAATTACAAGTGTGTCTGATTGGAGCAAGTACCCAGAAACAATGGGGGTTCGTGAGTTTTATGGAGGTGATTTGCAAGGAGTACTAGACAAATTGGATTATTTGGAGGAGTTAGGTGTTGAGGTCATTTACTTTAATCCTATTTTTGTCTCGCCTTCTAACCATAAGTACGACATACAGGATTATGACTATGTTGATCCTCATTTTGGAAAGATAGTAAATGATGGTGGAGAGCCTTTAGCGAATTCCAAAAGTAAAAACAAAGATGCAAGTAAATATATAAAAAGAGTCACGGATAAGGCGAACTTGGAAGCAAGTAATAGATTGTTTATTGAATTGGTAGAAGAAGTTCATAAAAGAGGAATGAAAGTCATCTTAGATGGTGTATTTAATCATTGTGGTTCCTTTAATAAATGGTTAGATAGGGAACAGATTTATGAGAATGAAGCAGAATATGAAAAGGGTGCTTATATTTCAAAGGAGAGCCCCTATAAAAATTACTTTAATTTCCATGATGAAGAGAAATGGCCTTATAATGAAAGTTATGAAGGGTGGTGGGGACATGACACCTTACCTAAGCTGAATTTTGAAGAGTCCAAAGAATTGCAGCAGGAAGTGATCCGAGTTGCCAAGAAGTGGGTTTCACCACCATTTAATGTCGATGGATGGAGACTAGATGTAGCAGCGGATTTAGGTTATAGTAACGAATATAACCATCAGTTTTGGAAAAAATTTAGAAAAGCAGTTAAAGAGAGCAATCCAGATGCCATTATTTTGGCAGAACATTACGGAGATCCGAGCAGTTGGTTAAAAGGTGATGAATGGGATACGGTTATGAACTATGATGCCTTTATGGAGCCAATTACGTGGTTTTTAACAGGTATAGAGAAGCATAGTGATGCATATAAAAAGAACCTTTTAGGTAATTATGAGTACTTTTTTGAATCAATGAGAATGAACATGCCTAAATTAGGAGGGCAACCTCTTCGTATCGCAATGAATGAGTTATCCAATCATGATCATTCCAGGTTTTTAACTAGAACCAATCAATTAGTAGGAAGAGTGGGAACCCTAGGGTCTGAGGAAGCTGAAAAAGGAATTGACAAGGGAGTTTTTCGTGCTGCGGTTGTTATGCAGATGACTTGGCCTGGAGCGCCTACCATTTATTATGGTGACGAAGCAGGTCTATGCGGATGGACTGATCCAGACAATCGAAGAACGTATCCTTGGGGCAATGAGGATTTTGAGTTAATTGAATTTCATAAGGATATTATTAAAATCCATAAAGAAAATAAAGGGCTAATCAAAGGTTCTTATAAGGATTTGCTAGGAGAAAAAGATGTACTATCTTATGGCAGATTTTATGAAGATAATAAATTAGTGGTTGTAGTAAATAATAGTAATGAGAGTAAGAAAATTGATATACCTGTGTGGGAAATAGGGATAGATGATGGAGATGTTATGCAGCGTCTAATCATGACAAATAAAGTTGGTTATAATGTGGGAAAGATGGACTTTATAGTTACGAGCTATCATCTAAAAGTAGAGATTCCTCCTATATCTTCTATGGTATTTTGCAAAAAAATAATTTAGAAAGAAGGAAAAGGGAAAAGAAAATGTATACAAAAGAAGCATTATTAAATCAAATTAAGGAATTAGGAGTTAAGCCAGAAGATACTTTGCTAGTACATTCGTCTATGAAAGCGATAGGAGAAGTAGATGGTGGAGCAGATACGGTTCTAGATGTACTTAGTGAATATTTAAAAGACGGTCTTTTGGTTCTTCCTACTCATACTTGGAAACAGATGAATGATGAATACCCGATTTTTAACCCTGAAACAGAACCTTCTTGCGTAGGGATATTAGGTGAGATATTTAGAAAAAGAGATGATGTTTATCGTTCTCTTCATCCTACTCATTCTCTAGCTGCAAAAGGCAAGGATGCAAAAGAATTTACAGAGGGTGAAGAAAAATTCGATACACCATGTAATCGCTTGGGATGCTATGGCAAGCTTTATGATCGAAAAGCCAAGATATTGCTTTTGGGCTGTGGATTTAACCGTAATACTTTTTTACATGGGGTAGAAGAGTGGATTAATATACCAATGAGACTTGAAAACACCTATAAGAATCTATCGGTGGTTATGCCTGATGGAAGTATACTAAAAAGACCTGTTTATCCTCATCATAAACCAAATGGTATAAATGTGGCAGAGCACTTTCATAAGATGGAGGACGTCTTGTCTCAAAAAGGTTTTATGAACAGAGGGACATTTGGAGATGCAGACTGTATTCTTTGTGAAGCAGCTCCTATGGCAGATATGGTTACAGAATATTTAAAAAAAGATCCCGATTTATTTGGTAATGATGAACCATTGAGGATGTAGAAGGTGGGCATGTTGGGCCGTGCTATTATATTTATATAAGAGAGCAAAAAGAAGGACTTTTGGATTTTTACAAAGGCCTTCTTTTTATCGCTTTTTCTGTGATTATATCAATAAAAAACCTAACTATCTCTAGTTAGGTTTCTGAAGCGGGTGATGGGAATCGAACCCACGTATCTAGCTTGGAAGGCTAGTGTTCTACCATTGAACTACACCCGCATAATATATTGAATTAGTAATACTAAAATACTAACTGGATGGAGAAGGATTCGAACCTTCGAAATCGTCGATAACAGATTTACAGTCTGC
>CAYYVJ010000048.1:9801-16245 GCA_964475115.1 uncultured Lachnospiraceae bacterium | reverse complement strand
CCATAATGACTGGTGTAAACCAAACCATTATGATGGCTATTTCTATGGTTGTAACTTGCTCCATGATAGGTGCTACTGGACTTGGTTCTGAGGTACTTAAAGGGATCAATCGACTTGAAAGTGGAAGAGGATTCGCTGCAGGTATTGCAATTGTAATTATTGCTATTATTCTAGATAGATTAACACAAGGAATGTTGAAAAAAGAAGAGGAGGATGCTTAATAATGAATGATAAAGATATAGTTTTAAAAGTTGAGCATCTAACAAAAATGTTTGGTGGAAAAAAATCCATTGCAAAAGAAATGCTCAAAAAAGGTTATAGCAAAGAAGAAATACTAAAACAAGCTGAAGTTACTGTGGCTGTAGATGATGTGTCCTTTGAAGTAGAGCGTGGAAAGATATTTGCTTTAATAGGATTATCTGGTTCAGGGAAGTCTACAGTAGTACGTTGTTTAAATATGTTACAGCCTCCCAGCTCAGGAAAAATATATTTTGAAGGTAACGATGTTGAACAATATTCTAAAAATCAATTACAGGATTATAGACGTTATAAAATTTCTATGGTATTCCAAAGTTTTGGCTTGATGTCTCATAGAGAAGTACTTGGAAATGTTGCATATGGACTTGAAGTCCGTGGAATCAACAAAAAGGAACGAGAAGAAAAAGCTATGGAAATGATTTCTATGGTAGGGTTAGAAGGTTGGGAGAATACGAAAATTTCTAATTTGAGTGGAGGTATGCGTCAAAGAGTCGGAATTGCAAGAGCACTTGCTAATGACCCTGATATCTTACTAATGGATGAGCCTTTTTCTGCATTAGATCCACTTGTACGTAGAGAAATGCAATTTGAACTTCTTTCTATACAAGAAAAGTTAAATAAAACCATAGTATTTATTACTCATGATATAGATGAAGCTTTTAAACTAGGAAATACTGTTGCTATTATGCGAGATGGAAAGCTAATTCAAACAGCTACTCCAGAGGAGATGTCTACACACCCAGCAAATGATTATGTTAGAGATTTTATAAATAGCGCTGACAAATCACAAATCTATAGTGTAAGAAATATTATGCAGACTCCATCTTGTATGGCACATTCAAGAAATGGTGCTAATCAAGCTTTGAAACAGATGCGTGACAATGGTGTTTCAAGTGCATATATAGTTGGAGATAAATTACAATTTATAGGCATACTTACATTGGAACAAGCTCTAAAAGTAAGAGCCGGAGAGATATCTTTTGAAGATGCAACCATTACAGGACTTCCAACGACTACATTAGATACACAGATATCTGAACTTATACCTGTTGCAGCAGAAGCGACATTTCCTATTGCTGTTGTAGATGAAAGAAACCAACTAAAGGGAATTGTTTCGAAGGCGGCTGTCTTAGCATCACTTATTTAATTAAGACTTATCATAATATCCATAAAAATGACAACATTTTTATGGATATTTCTTTTGAAAAGAGATATTATGGGGATAAGGAGGATGATGACTATGACGAAAAATGAGATTATTGAAATCCTTAGTAATTTAGCAAATGAAAAAAGAAAACAATCATATCTAAAAAATGGAGCAGGAGAAAATACTTACGGAGTTTTACTTGGGGAATTGCGTAAGATAGTAAAACAAATAGGAAAGAACCATGAGTTAGCTTTAGAGCTTTGGAAATGCGGAAATACAGAGTCCATGTGGATTGCATGTATGGTATTTGATGTAAATAAGCTGACCGTAGATGAAATACGGAGCATGGTATCTGACCTGACTTACCTAGATATGATCGATAAATTAGTAGGCGAGGTTATCTGCAATCACAAGGATGCAGATACTCTAGCAAAAGAATGGTCATCTTCTAATACGGATAACTTAGGACGAGCAGGCTGGGCACTGATGGTTCATAAAATCTCTAGTGGTAAATTGACGGATGATGTTTTAAAAGAACTTCTTGCGACCATTACAGCCAGATTACAAACTGCGACTCCAGGAACACAATGGGCAATGAATCATGCTCTAAGTGAAATAGGGATACGTTATCCTCAATTTACAGAGAGATGCATTCGTATTGGTGAAACATTAGAGGTATATAAGGAAATGAAAGTGGCAAAGGGCTGTACCTCTGCCTATGCTCCAGAATGGATTGCAGCTGGATTAAGGCAAAAAGAAGGAAGGAGTAAATAAGATGAATGAAACATTAAAAATTATAGAGAAAAGATATTCTTGTCGTGACTACAAAAGCGAAGAAATAGCAGATCAAATACTTCAAGCAATAGCTAAAGCAGCAGTACAAGCTCCAAGTGGAATAAACCGTCAGCCCTGGAGAGTTATTGTAGTAAAGGACAAAGAGTTAATGAAAGACATGGAAGAAGCAGGTTTATCCTATCTTGCAAATATGGAGGATAAATCTTCCTATGATAGAATTATGGGACGCGGTGGAAAGTTATTCTATCATGCACCTTGTATGATTGTAGTTCCAATTGACTCACCTTCTGCAATGATTGATTGTGGCATTGTGTGCCAAAATATAGCATTAGCAGCCACATCACTTGGTGTAGATAATGTTATCTGTGGATTAGCTAAAACAATTTTTGGAAATGAAAAACTTGCGAAAGAATTTAGTGAACGATTAGGATTTCCAGAAGGCTATGAATTTGGTTGTTCTGTATTGTTAGGCTATGCAAATACAGTAAAAGAGCCTCATGAACCTGATCTGGATAAGATTACATTTATATAATAAAAAGAAGTCTTACTTCCGTTAAAAAACGTTAGTAAGACTTTTCTAGTTTATGCTTTTAATACCATAACACCATATTTTTCAAGTAATACTTTACCCTGTGTTTCTTTACCAGTAAGTAAATCAATCATAGGTTGTTTTATAGTTACCTCTATGTCATACGCCATATAATTTAAGATAAAAACATAATCTTGATTGTCTTTACTTCTAATGGCAAGTTCTGCTTCTTTTGGTAATTCTAAAAGGTAGCTATAAGGGGCAGCAAAACCTAATTTCTTTAGGAATACTTCTGCTGTTTTAGCACTAAAACCTGCACCATAATAATAAGCAGTACCTTTACCAATTGTATTAGATACTAGTGCGGGTTCTCCATCATAGTAGTTACCCTTAAAGGTTGCCAAGACTTTTCTATTTCCTTTTACCTCTAATATATCATTAAAAATGGAAGCATCTATTTCTTCACCATCCCATAAAGCGAACTCATCATCATCTCCAGGACTAAGATGTGTAAAGTCAACGACTTTAACACCACAGATTTCAGAGGCGTATCCAGGCATTGGCATCATAGGACATTTACCAAATTCATCTTTATAACCAGTTCTAGCCCCCATGATAAGAGTACCACCTTGTTCTATATAAGCTTTTAGAAGAACAGCAGTTTCCTCTGTAAGGATAGTAGCATGAGGATAGATGAGAAGTTTATAGTTTACTAAATCCTCTAGTGTTGTTTTTTGAACCGAATTATTCTGAAGATATAAGAAATCTAAAGGAGTATGAGTTAATTGTGCAGCAACAAACCAACCATTATTACTAAAATCATCTAGTGGTCCATGCCATTTATCTTGTTCGCCATCCCAACTATTATTATAATCCTTTAGAATAGCTACATTTGCTTTATAATGAGCAGCTGCAACTTCTGTAAGGTTTTTAAAATCATCTCGAATGATGCTTAATTCTTTTAATCGTCTATTTGGTTCATTTGAATAATCATTTAAACCATGCCAGTATATTTCTGTGCCAAAAGAGCAAGTTCTCCATCTAAAGTAACTGATAAAGTCAGCACCATGAGCCATAGACTGGAAGGTCCATAATCTCATTTGTCCTGGTTTAGGAGCTGGTTGTTTCATTCTAGAATCCCAACCGCCAGCACCGGATTGTTGTTCCATGATTCCATAGATAGGAGATATAGATCTCGCTCTTGTAAGGGACCAAGAACTTCTACGATCATTAAGGTTACCAGGACTTTTTGGTTCTGTCCAAGTATCATAAGCAAAGTTAGGATATGAGTCGTATGTAATAAAATCTAGGGATGATTTAGTCATTTCATGACAGTCTATATGCTCGAAAATACTATTAGTTGTAATAAATTGATTCTCTGGCTTATATTTCTTTATAATATCAGCTTGTAGCTTACAGTAGCGAATTACGCTGTAGGAAATAAATCTTTTTTCCTCTAATGCTAGATGAGGATTAGTTGAATCTGTATTAGTAGGGCGAGGCAAATAAATCTCATCCCAAGAGGTATAAGTTTGATTCCAAAAAGCTGTTCCCATAACTTCATTTAACGTATCTAGGGATTTGAATTTATTCTTAAGATAGTTTCTAAATGCGGTATGGTCAGAATCGGAATAAAAAAGATCGTTTTCACAGTTAAATTCATTATCAATTTGCCATCCAATAATAGAAGGATGTGAACAGTAGTGAGAAGCCAGTTTCTCAACTATTTTTCTGGTAAATTCATGATATACAGGTGAATTATAGTTATAATGTCTTCGTGAACCGTGTTGGTACAACACACCGGCTTTATTAGCATTTAACACCTCTGGATATTTATGGGTTAACCAAGCTGGCGGAGTTGCAGTAGGAGTACAGAAGATGACTTTCATTCTCTTTTTTTCTACTAATTCCATAAAACGGTCAAAAAAATCGAAGGTATATACACCTTCCTGCGGTTCGAATTTATTCCAAGCAAATTCAGCTATTCTTATAACTTCAATGCCAAGTTCCATCATCCGATCTAAATCATTTCCCCATAAGTCTTCAGGCCAGTGTTCTGGATAGTAACAAACGCCTAATGTAGGTTTGTCAAATTTCATAGATTTTTCCATTTTAAACTCCATTCTTGTTCATAAGTTTAAGCTAGATAAAATAAATAATAAATAGTAACATGTTGTTATTGTATCATGTTGGATAAAAAAGGAGAAGTTGATATGTCAAAGCTACTAGATAAAGTTAAGTTGATCGAAGATTATATTGTTAATTTTAGAAGAGATTTACATGAAAATCCTGAACTTAGTGGAGAAGAATTTAAAACTCAAGAAAAAATCATAAAAGAATTAGATACACTTGGATCTATTCCATAAATCTTATATAAAACCCTTCTTCAACATACATTTCAGAGTAGCTTTGAATAACCGGCACCTTTTGAATTAGATATATTCATTATATCTAATATAATCTTATTAAGAACCTTTTCATTGACGTTAACATTATTCTTTAATAGCTCTTTTCTTACTATTTCTGTACATCTGCTAATATCATTCGGATTTGAAAATATCATAGATTGTCCCCTTTACTTCAACCGTAGTTGTTTTTCCAAGATTGTACTACAAGCATCACACTTTAAGCAAGGTAGGATCAAGAATTAATTCACGAGTAACATAATATGCAATCTCAGTGATTGAATACCGGAATCGCATTATTTTGATAAGGGGCGGTTGAAAATTCACCCGCCTACTTTACTGAAAACAGAAAAAGCTAGAGTGGATAAAGTTGTAAAGAATACTTGACTTGGAAGTTTTACGGGCGTAGTATTTAGGAAAGTACATAGGCATTTAGAAAGAGAAATTTTTACTCGAAAATTTTATGAATGTAATAATTGAGAGGAGGAATGGAGAAGAAAGAATATTTATTTTTATGCAGGAAGAACAGGCTTTTGATGGAGGTCAAAATGAATAGAAGAAGAAAAAAGAAAAAACGTATAATTCTATGGATGTCAGTGGCCCTTATAGGAACTATTGCGTGTGCAATCGGTTATTTTAAAAAGAGTAATGATTGGAAAAACCCAGAGGAGCTTCTGGTTGAATATATGAAATATATTCCGGAACAGGAATATGAGGAAATGTATGCGATGCTAAATAAGGAGGCACCGGGTAATATCAGCCAGGAAGATTTCATAAAACGCAATTCAGCTATTTATGAAGGCATAGAAGTGCGGACAATGACAGTAGAGGTTGTCTCATACGATGAGGAAGAGAAGTCAGTACGGTATCAGACATCAATGGATACGATAGCAGGAAATATCACTTTTGAAAATGAGGCAATTTTTTTAAAGGGACAAAATGGATATGAAATGGTATGGAATGATGCATTGATTTTTCCTGAGTTATATTCTACGGATAAAGTCAGAGTTTCTACGATACAGGCGAATAGGGGTGAAATTTTTGACAGAAATGACTTGTGTCTTGCTGGAAAGGGTGTTGCCTCTTCAGTTGGGATTGTCCCAGGAAAATTGGAAGATAGGAACAGTGCGATTCAGAAAATCGCAGAATTATTGGAGATGGAACAGGAAACAATTGAGAAAAAATTGTCAGCACAATGGGTAAAAGAGGACTTTTTCGTGCCAATTAAAACAATACCTAAAGTGGAAGAGATAGAGTTGATGTTTCTGAACCCGGACGAAAATGTGCTGCAAGAGAACAAACGACAGAAG
>CAYYVJ010000048.1:0-9701 GCA_964475115.1 uncultured Lachnospiraceae bacterium | reverse complement strand
GTGCGGCAATATTCTTTAAGGGATGCAGCAGCACATCTAATAGGATATGTTCAGAGTGTTACTGCAGAGGATTTAGAAGAACATGCGGGAGAAGGCTATACTGCCAATAGTGTAATTGGAAGAAGTGGAATGGAAGGTTTGTTTGATAAAGAACTAAAAGGTCAGAATGGATGTAGGATTTACATTGCGGATTCTGAGGGGAAAGAGAAAGAGGAACTGGCATGTATACAGGTGCAGCATGGGCAGAATGTGAAGCTGACTATAGACGCAACTCTTCAGACAGCGTTATATGAGCAGTTCAAAGAAGATAAAAGCTGTTCAGTAGCCATGAATCCGTATACTGGGGAAGTGTTGGCACTCGTTAGCACCCCATCTTATGATGACAACGATTTTATTATGGGACTGAGTAGTGAACAATGGACTGTACTTAACGAGGATGAGAACAAGCCTATGTATAATCGATTTCGGCAGGTGTGGTGCCCGGGTTCTACATTTAAGCCAATCACTGCAGCAATCGGCTTGGAGTCAGGTGCAATTGATCCAACAGAAGACTACCAAAATGTGGGCTTGAGTTGGCAAAAGGATGGATCATGGGGTTCTTATTACGTAACAACACTTCACGTATATGAGCCAGTTGTTTTAGAGAATGCATTGATTTATTCCGACAATATCTACTTTGCAAAATCTGCATTGAAGATAGGGGTAGAAGAAATGCAAAATTCTTTGATGAATTTGGGATTTAATGAAGAACTGCCATTTGAAATCAAGATGGCCGAATCACAATATTCTAATACAGAAAAGGTTGAAACAGAGATTCAGTTAGCGGATAGTGGCTATGGTCAGGGACAGGTTTTAGTAAACCCATTGCACATGGCATGTATCTATTCAGCCTTTTGTAATGAAGGAAATGTGATAACTCCATATCTGCTCTATCAGAAAGAATTAAAGTCAGAATATTGGATTCCAGACGCATTCTCCGCTGATGTAGTGAATCAGGTATTGGGGGGAACAATAAAGGTTGTGAACGATTCTAATGGAACAGGATTTTTAGCTCATCGGCAAGATGTTGTTTTGGCGGGAAAAACTGGAACGGCAGAGATTAAAGTGTCCAAAAAAGATACTTCTGGCACAGAATTAGGATGGTTTGCTATTTATACTGCTGAGAAAACCGTGGAACGACCAATTCTGATTATAAGTATGGTGGAGGATGTAAAAGAAAGAGGAGGAAGCGATTATGTTGTAGAAAAAGATAGACTTGTCTTGGACGAGTGGTTTAACGGTAATTAGCAAAATAGTAAAAATAAAATGATTGCTTTCTTGATCGATATATTCGCTTTCTTCTGCCAGTGGGGTATAAACAAACACACGGCTCTGCTTTTCATAGGAAAGCGCACCCTTCGTCACCAGCCGTTTGATTAATGTTTGTATAGTCTTAGGGCTAAAAGTTGTAGTTTTTCAGAAATCTGTGGTAAAGCATTCATAATAATTCGCTTCTTAAATCTTTACTATATTAATAGTGAACCGCTGGATATTTTACGGAATATCCCTTTAGCATAAAAACGAGACCCAAAGTAACTCCATAATCCGTTTTATCTTCTTGCACAATCACTTCAAAAGCTCGATAAATCTAGATATTATGTGAATTAATACTTGTAAAAAACAAATAAATAGAATATAATTAACTCTGTTAATGATTAATAGGGTTAATTATATTCTGGAGGTGGAAGAGTGAATAAAGAAAACTTGAAAAACAATCTAATGGAATCTTTAAGTAAAGTATATTTTATGGAGGCATTTACTCACCTTACAGAGTTTCTTCAAGGTGAGTTGTTTGTATTATATTTTTTATCTCAAAACAAAGATGTGGCATTAAGCCCATCTATTATTAGTTCTAAGTTGCATATGTCAAGACCGAGAGTTACAAACACTCTTGCTGCTCTTAGAAAAAAGGGATTTGTATCTACATTAGATTCTTTAGAGGATAGAAGACGAATCCAAGTGATTTTGACAGAGAAGGGCACAGCATATATAGAAAAAAAGAGAGAAAATATTGAGGAATATTTTAATATATTTCTTGAAAGATTTAGTGAAAAAGATGCTGTTGAATTAATTCGATTAATAGATTTAGCAGTTGATACTATGGCAGTAAAGGAGAAATAAATTTGGCGAAAGATTTTATTTTATTAGAGAATGTATGTAAATATTATCAGATGGGTGATAACAAAATTGCGGCTACTGATAATATTACTTTTTCCATAGAAAAAGGTGAATTTGTAATTATAGTTGGACCTAGTGGTGCTGGTAAAACCACTGTTTTAAATATGATTGGTGGTATGGATTCCTGTGATAGTGGAACCATACTTTTGGAAGATAAAGAAATAAGTTCCTTTAATGAAAGACAGTTAACCGATTATCGAAGATATGATGTGGGGTTTGTTTTTCAGTTCTATAATTTAGTGCAAAATCTAACAGCAATTGAAAATGTGGAATTGGCATCCGAAATTTGTAAAGATCCACTAGACCCTAAGGAAGCACTTGAAATGGTAGGATTAACTCACAGAATGCTTAATTTTCCTGCTCAATTATCAGGTGGAGAACAACAAAGAGTTTCTATTGCGAGAGCATTGGCTAAAAATCCAAAGATTCTTCTTTGTGATGAACCAACTGGTGCACTTGACTATGTTACTGGTAAAAGCATATTGAAACTTTTACAGGATAGTTGTAGAGAAACAGGTAAAACAGTTATTGTAATTACACATAATCAAGCTATATCACAGATGGCAGATAGAGTGATTCATATTAAAAATGGTAAAGTAGAAAAAATGCTAGAAAATCCTAATCCAACACCAGTGGAAAGGATTGAATGGTAGTGAATAAGACATATTTAAAGATTATATTAAAGGAAATAAAGCAAAGCCTTGGACGATTCTTAGCTATTTTTAGCATCGTTGTTCTTGGCGTGGGGCTATTGGCAGGATTAACTGTTACTACACCTGATATGCACTATACTGTAGATAGATATTATGATAAATATAATACGGCTGATATTTTTATAAAGGGTACAATGGGATTAACGAATGAGGATATAGAAGTCTTATCTTCAATGGATGAAATGAAAGATATCATGCCAGCATATGTAAATGATGCATTGATGGAAAACGATAATAAAGAATTAATTGCTACAAGAATATTTGGACTTCCTCTAGTAGGTGAAAATGCAGGTGTTACTATTAATCAACTGGAACTGATAGAAGGAAGAATGCCTGAAAATAATAATGAATGCGTGGTTGAGCGTAAAGGTGCTTTTTTATCTGAAGTACCAATAGGCTCAAAACTTGTTTTGTCTAAAGGAAATGATAATTATGATGATTTAGAAGACATGTATAGCGTAAAAGAATACACAGTAGTAGGTGTAGTGTCAAATACTTTTTATTTTTCTCAAGAAAGGGAATTAACTAATATTGGAAATGGTAGACTTGCTAGTATTATCTATGTAGATAATACTAGCTATGATTTAGATGTCTATACAGATGTCTATATGACAGCATCAGGGTTTAGTGATTTCGATACTTTCTCAGATGAATATAATGATGGAATTGAAAACATAGTAGAGAAGTTAGAGGACACAGGAAAAGTTAGGTCAGAGATTAGATATAATGAAGTGATTTCAGAGGCTACTGAGGAGCTTAATGACGGAAAGAGTGAATACTTTGAGGCGAAGTTAGAGGCAGAAGATGAATTAGAAGAGGCTTATAAGGAAATTCAAGAAGGAAAGGTAGAATTAGCAGATGCTTTTATAGAAATAGAAGATGGTAAGAAAGAATTAGAAGATGCTAAAAAAACCTTGTACGAAGAGACTATTAAGGCTGAGAAAGAAATTGAAGATGCAAAAATAAAACTTGCAGATGCTTTAGTTGAACTAGAAGATGGTGAACAGAAACTTAAAGATGGCTTAATAGAACTACAAGAAGGAGAAGTAGAGTATCAAGATGGTTATAATACTTATTTAGATGGAAAGAAAGAATTAGAAGAAGCACAAGATAAATTTGATGAAGGTGAACAAGAATTTTTAGATGGTAAAGCAGAATTAGCAAATGGGAAACGTCAGGTAAGAGAAGGCGAAAGAGAAATATCAGAAGCTCGTGAAAAACTTAAAGCTGCAGAAACTCAGTATGAAGCTGGTGTTGCAACTCTTGAGTTGCAAAAATCACAGTTTGAAGCTGGTATAACTCCAGTTCTTGAGGGTTTAAAATTATATGGATTTAATTTTTCGTCTTCAGATGAATTATATAATGCCGTTGAAAATGATCAGACCGTTAGAGCGGTTTATGAAGGTGCTGTAAGTGGTTCTGCAGTTACCCTAGAAAATGGTTGGAAGCAAATAAAGACTGGAGAAGCTAGTTTAGCAGCTGCAAAGCTACAAATTGATGATGGAAAGAGACAGCTTGCGGAAGGTAGTTCAGCACTTTCTGGTGCTTGGAGTGAAATACATTCTGGTGAAAGAGAACTTGAAAAAGGACGAGTAGAACTAGAAGAAAATCGAAAAAAACTGAAAGATGCCTGGATAGAATTAGAAGAAGGAAGAATCGAGCTTGAGGATGCAAGGAAAGAAATAGATGATGGATATATAGAACTTACTGACGCTAGGAAAGAATTAGATGATGGCTGGATAGAATATAAAGATGGTGTAGAAGAACTTGCAGAGGCTGAAATAGAGTTTAAGGATGAAATAGCAAAGGCTAATAAGGAAATCCTAGACGGAGAAAATGATTTAAAAGAAGGCTTAGAAGAATATTATGATGGTGAAAAGGAATTAGCCGAAGGAGAGGCTGATTATATAGAAGGAAAGGCTGAAGCAGAGAAAGAATTAGCGGATGCTTGGCAAGAAATTATAGATGCAGAAAAAGAAGTAGAAGATCTTGAAATACCAAAATGGTATGTATTAGATAGAAATCAAAATATGAGTCATGTAAGTTTTATAATGAACTCTGAAAAAGTAGAAGCTGTAGCAAAAGTATTTCCTGGGTTTTTCTATCTTATCGCTGCTTTAGTAGCCTTAACTACAATGACACGAATGGTTGAAGAAGAGAGAACGCAAATAGGTACCTTAAAAGCTCTAGGATATACGAAATCTACAATTATATTTAAGTATTTGTTTTATTGTGGTCTAGCAAGTATATTAGGAAGTGCGGTAGGTTTATTGATTGGATTTAAATTATTACCGCCAGTTATATGGAATGCATATTCCACCTTATATCATTTACCAGAGTTTTATTCTCCATTCAATATTGGAATTGCTGTTGTATCATCTGGTTTAGCGATACTTAGTACTATGCTTTCTACATTTTTTGCATGTTATCATGTATTGAGGGAAAAACCTTCTATATTGATGTTGCCCCGTGTGCCAAAGGCAGGTAAGAGGATTTTTTTAGAAAACATTGGATTTATTTGGTCGAGAATGAGTTTTAATCATAAAGCTACAGCTAGAAATCTTTTTCGTTATAAAAAGCATTTCTTTATGACTGTAATCGGAATTGGTGGTTGTACAGCCCTACTCATTGCAGGATTTGGCTTACGAGATTCTATTTCAGATGTTGGAAATATTCAATATCATGAGATTTATATTTATGATGTTTTAATTGATTTAGATACAAAAAATGAATTAGATTTATCTATAATTACTATGTTAAATAATAAAAATCAAACGGAAAGCTATATGAATGTATTTGTTGATAAAGGATATGGTGTATCCCATGATGAAAGGCTAGAAGCAAATATATATGTGGCTGAAAGCTTAGAAGATTTAAATAACTTTATAACTTTAAGGGAAAGAAAGACAAAAAAGGTAATTGACTTAGATGAGAATTCTTTGGTAATTACGGAGAAACTTTCTGAGTTTCTTAATTTAAGTGTAGGTGATAAAATAACTTTAGAAAACTCAGATGAAGAAGCAAGCGAATTTATTATTACTGGAATTACAGAACAATATTTGGGTAATAGTGTATATATTAGTAGAAAACAATATGAAGCGTATTTTAATAATGATACGACTCCTAATTCAATACTTGTTGCGACTCCGGAATTATCTTTACAAGAGCAAGATGATATAATAAGTGAAATACTTTCAAGTGATGGTGTATTAAGTGCAGAGTTTATAGCACAAACCAAGAAAACCTTTGATAATCTCCTTACAAGTATTAATTATATTGTAATAGTAATTATAATAGCATCAGGAGCACTAGCATTTATCGTACTTTATAATTTAACAAATATAAATATCAATGAGCGTAAAAAGGAACTTGCAACATTAAAAGTGTTAGGTTTTCATAATGAAGAAGTATCGGCTTATATTTTTAGAGAAACAGCGATACTAACCTTAATCGGTATTATTGTAGGTCTAATATTAGGTGATTTTTTCCATGCTTTTATAATTAACACAATAGAAAGTTCAAGTTATATGTTTGGTAGAGAAGTAAAAATATTAAGTTTTATCTTATCAGCGATTATAACAATTGTTTTTTCCTTAATCGTAAATGCCTTTATGTCTAAGAAATTGAAAAACATTCAAATGGTGGATTCAATGAAGGCTGTTGACTAAAAAAATAATAGGAGTAAATGTGTATATGAAAGTTATAGCTAGAATCCATACTGATTTTACTACTAAATTCGGGATTCCACGTCAAAGTGGGCTAGTGGAATCTTTGAAAGCGGTGATTGTATTCGAAGAAGAATACCGCAATATGGATGCTTTTAGAGGACTAGAAGGGTTTTCACATATTTGGATTATATGGCAATTTTCAGAATCAGTTCGTGATAAATGGACACCTCTAGTAAGACCACCACGCCTGGGTGGAAATAAGAAAATAGGGGTTTTTGCTACTCGTTCACCTTTTCGCCCCAATTCCTTAGGTCTTTCCTCTGTGAAATTGGATAAGGTTGAATTACATTCTAATCTTGGTCCAGTTCTTTATGTTTCGGGGGCAGACTTAATGGATCAAACACCTATTTATGATATTAAGCCTTACATTCCTTATACCGATAGTCATCCAGAAGCAGTGGCAGGTTTTACAAAAGAGAATGAAGGTGTTACTCTTTTAGTAGAGTTTCCGCAGCAGTGGCTAGATATGATACCAGAAGAACGACGAGAAGGCCTTATGGATGTATTGGCTCAGGATCCTAGACCTTCCTATCATAAAGATCCTAAACGAATCTATGGTTTTGAATATGCAGGTTTGGATATACGGTTTACAGTGGAAAAAGATATGTTAACCGTATGTGAAGTACTTGTACTTTAGCTTGCTATTTTTATGTCTATTGAAACTTTTGCAATAAATAGATATAATAGTGGAATAAACGGCTATGGAAGGAATTATATGAAACAAGAATTTTATTATAAATCAGCAGATAATATAACACAGGTTCATGTAATAAAATGGGTTCCAGAGGGGAAAATTAGAGGAATTCTTCAGGTTTCTCATGGAATGCTTGAGCATATAGAGCGCTATGATGAATTTGCAAGCTTCATGTCTGCAAATGGCATTTTAGTTGCTGGAAATGATCATTTGGGGCATGGTTCCTCCCTGATAAGCGAGCAGAATCGTGGTTTCTTTAGTGAGAACGAGGGAAATAAGACGATTCTTTCAGATATACATAATTTAAGATGCCTTTTAAGGGAAGAATATAAAGAGATTCCTTACTTTTTATTGGGCCATAGTATGGGTTCTTTTTTAGTGAGACAGTATATCACCTTATATGGAAAAAGCATAGATGGTGTAATTATCGTCGGCACTGGACAACAACCATATGCTTTGGTAAAAATGGGATTGATGTTAACGAAACTAATTTCACTTTTTAAAGGAAATAGATACAGAAGTAAACTTGTGAATTATCTTGCCATTGGTAGCTATAATAATCATTTCAAACCTAATAGAACAGCTGTGGATTGGTTAAGCCGTGATGAAAAAGTGGTAGATGCTTATATAAGAGACAAAAGAATTGACTTTATCTTTACCTTAAATGCATATACGAATATGTTTGCTGGCATGCTGGAGTTATATGATAGTAAAAAACTTGATAAAATACCGAAAGATTTGCCAGTTCTATTTTTATCAGGCGAGAAAGACCCAGTAGGAAACTTTGGTAAAGATATAGTAAAAGTATATCAACAATATAAAAAAGTTGGAATTCTAGATGTGTCTTATAAACTTTACAAAGAAAATAGACATGAAATATTAAATGAATTTGATAAAGAGATAGTGTATAATGAAATTATCAAGTGGGTCATAGATAGGAGAGAAGAAAATAAATGAAACAAAAAGGACATATGATTACCAGTGTCTCACCTGATTCCATTGGAGAAGAGTTAGGATTAGAGGTTGGTGATATACTTTTAGAGATTAATGGAGCTTTGGTTGGTGATATCTTTGATTTTCATTATTTAGTGAATGATGTTTATGTAGAAATATTAATTCAGAAGGAAAATGGGGAAGAATGGCTTTTAGAAATAGATAAAGAGTATGATGAAGGATTAGGTATTGAGTTTGAAAACGGGCTAATGGATGAATACCGTACTTGTACAAACAAGTGTATGTTCTGCTTTATCGATCAGATGCCACAAGGGATGAGAGAAACTCTGTATTTTAAAGACGATGATTCTAGATTATCCTTTTTACAGGGAAATTATATAACCTTAACAAATATGAAGGATAAAGATATTAAGAGGATTATTGAATATAAACTTTCTCCAATTAATTTATCCATCCATACAACGAATCCTGAACTTCGTTGTGAGATGCTTCATAATCGTTTTGCAGGTGAAGCATTAAAGAAAATTGATACTTTATATGAAGCAGAAACGCAAATGAATGGTCAAATCGTATTGTGTAAGGGAGTCAATGATGGAGAAGAATTAGAGCGTTCCATAAAGGATTTAACAAAATATCTTCCGTATTTAGAAAGTGTTTCTGTAGTACCAGTAGGATTGACAAAATTTAGAGATGGACTTCATAAATTAGACCCATTTACAAAAGAAGATGCAAGAGATGTTTTAGATATTATTCATAGATGGCAGCATAAGCTTTATATAGAACATGGAAATCATTTTATTCATGCTGGAGATGAATGGTATATACTAGCTGGTTATGACATGCCATCAAAAGAAAACTATGATGGATATGTTCAGTTAGAGAATGGTGTGGGAATGGTACGCCTCTTTAGTGATGAGTTTGAAGAAGCTTTAGAACTTGAAGAAGGAGATAATAGAAGTTTTGAAATTTCTTTGGCGACGGGTGTTTTGGCCTATGATTTGATTCAGTCAGCCGCTGATAAATTAATGATCAAATATCCTTCTATTCAGATTCATGTTTATAAAATTATAAACGACTATTTTGGAGAAAAAATTACGGTGGCAGGCTTGTTAACTGGAGAAGATTTGATAAAGCAATTAAAAGAGAGAAAGCTTGGTGAAAGGCTACTTTTACCTATCGCAATGTTCAAAAGCGGAGAGATGGTTTTTCTAGATGACATATCGCTAGATGAACTTGAAACTGCTTTACAAGTGCCCGTAAATATTGTAAAATCAAGCGGGCAAGATTTTATTGATACAATTTTGCAAAGAGAAACAGATATATTAAAGACAAGAGAAGGGGGTAAATACGAACTATGAGTAAACCAATTGTAGCCATAGTTGGGCGTCCAAACGT
>CAYYVJ010000047.1:0-16383 GCA_964475115.1 uncultured Lachnospiraceae bacterium | reverse complement strand
TCATAATTCTTTGAGCTTTTTCAGAAGACCATAATTTCTTACGGAAATTCAAGTCAACAGAAACTGTAATTCCTTTTGCTTTTGCAGCTTTAAGAGCAGCTTCTGTTACAACTGCTGCTTCATCACTAACTGCAGGAGTTATTCCAGTAAAATGGAACCAATCAGCACCTTCAAAAATAGCATCGAAATCAAAATCTTCAACTGAAGCAGTTGCAATAGAAGAGTTTGCTCTGTCATATACTACGTTAGAAGCTCTCATAGAAGCACCTGTTTCTAAATAATAGATACCAAGTCTTTCTCCACCTTTTGCAATATGTTTTGTTTCTACGTTCATTTTACGTAAAGCTGCGATTGCACAATCACCAATTGGGTTGTTAGGTACTCTTGTTACAAATTCACCCTCATGTCCGTAGTTTGCTAGAGAAACAGCTACGTTTGCTTCTCCACCACCATATACTACATCAAATTGTTCTGCTTGAATAAACTTTTTAAATCCAGGTGTAGATAATCTTAGCATGATCTCACCCATTGTTACTATTTTTGCCATGTTTTAAATTCTCCTTTGATTATATTGATTATGATTAATTTGATATTATTTTGCTCTAGCTGCCGCTACAGCATCAACAAATTCTTTTGCTTTTGCTGTAATCGCTGCCCAATCTCCAGTTTTAGCTCCAACTGTAAGATTGCTTCCTGTACCTACTGCACATGCACCAGCTTTCAACCATTTGTCAACATTATCTACGTCTACTCCACCAGAAGGCATAAACTCTGCTTGTGGAAGTGGTCCTCTAAATGAACTAATAGCAGCTGGTCCAACAATGTTTCCTGGGAATATTTTAATAACATCACAACCTAATTCTAAAGCAGTAATTGCTTCTGTTGGAGTCATTACACCTGGAAGCATAGGAACTCTGTAACGATTACATAATTTAACAGTCTCTGGGTTTAATCCAGGACTTACTACATAAGCAGCACCAGCTAAAATTACAGCTCTTGCTGTTTCAGGATCAAGTACAGTACCTGCACCAATTACTACGTTTGTATTGCTCTTATATTTTTCTACCATTGCTGCAATAATATCTACTGCTCCAGGAACAGTCATAGTAATTTCAATGAAATTAATACCACCTTCTATAATTGCATCAATAATTTTTTCTCCTTGTTCTTTGCTCTCAGCACGAACAACAGCAACTAAACATTCTTCTTTCATTTTTGAAATAACTTGTTCTTTTTTCATTTATTTTTCTCCTTAACTTCAATTTTTCTAAAATAAGTTTAAGCTTATTGTAGATTTTTGTCAATGGATATCTAGGTTTTCCTTGTATTTTATAACGTAACGCCTTGTTTGAAAATAGCCATATCATGAAAACCAGCTTCTTCTGCTTTTATCTTTTTACCAGAAGCTACTTCAATTACATAATCAAATAAATTTTGTGATTGCTCTGCAAGTGTAAGGTCTTCAATCAATCTTCCTGCATTAAAGTCTATCCAGTTCTTTTTCTTATTATATAGAGGAGTATTGCTAGAAATCTTAATTGTTGGTACTGGTGAAGCAAATGGTGTGCCACGTCCTGTAGTAAACAAGACAATATGTGCACCTGAAGCCGCTAGCGCTGTTGCAGCTACTAAATCATTTCCTGGAGCATTTAAAAGGTTTAATCCTTTTACTTCTACTGCTTCACCATATTCTAAGACATCCTTTACTATTGCATTACCTGCTTTTTGAGTACAACCTAAAGATTTGTCTTCAAGAGTTGAAATACCACCTTGTTTGTTTCCAGGTGATGGATTCTCATATATTGTTTGGTTATGATCTGTAAAATATTGTTTGAAGTCATTAATTAAATTTACTGTCTTATTAAATACTTCTTCATTATCACAACGATCCATTAGCAATGTTTCTGCTCCAAACATTTCAGGTACTTCTGTCAACATGGTAGTTCCACCTTTTGAAATCAAAATATCTGAAAATGCACCTACTGTTGGATTTGCTGTTATACCAGACAAACCATCTGAACCACCACATTTCAAACCAACAATCAATTCACTCGCATCGATTTTTTCTCTAGTAAAGGTTTTTGCATAAGAAGCAAGTTCTTCTATTAGCTCTAATCCAGTTTCCATTTCATCTTCTACTTCTTGAGAAACTAGAAACTTAACTCTATTTTCATCGTATTCTCCGATATATTCCTTCAAGATATTTACACCACTATTTTCACAACCAAGACCAAGTACTAATACAGCACCTGCATTTGGATGATTTACAAGAGCAGATAAAATTTTTCTTGTGTTTTCTTGATCTTCTCCCATTTGAGAACAACCATAAGGATGAGGAAAAGCAACAATTTCTTCTAAGGAACCATTTAGTAAATATTTGGATTGTCTTACCATGGCTTCTGCAATATTATTAACACATCCTACCGTTGGAATAATCCAAAGTTCGTTACGAACACCAACTTTTCCGTTCTTTCTTCTAAATCCATTAAAATAGGCAGCTTCTGTCTTTTCAAGTTCGCGACCAATTGGCTTATAAGTATATTCTATCACTTCACCTAAAGATGTTTTAATATTATGAGTATGAACCCATTGTCCAACTTTTATGTCTTCTTTTGCATTTCCAATGGTAAATCCATATTTTGTAATTGCTTCTCCCTTTTTTATTGGGTGAAGAGCAAATTTGTGTCCACTAATAATGTCTTCAATAAGTTCTACTTTATCTTCTCCTACTTCAACTACCGTTCCAGCACTTAGTGCTTGAAGCGCTACCACTACATTATCACTTGGATTTATTTTAATAAAACTTTGCATAAAAACTCCTTTCAGATAGTATTTATTATGCATAACAACTTATGCAATAACACCTTTCAATGCGGCTTCCATGCCATTTTTCTTAATTTCATCTAAATAACCTGAAACTGCCTCTACTAATCCTTCTACTTTTGTTAAATCTTGTCCAAAGAATCTTGTATCGCTTAAATAAGCGTTTGTAAATTCGAGAGAAGATTTTGATGAATTTTCTGCAAAGAAATTAAGTACCGCAGCATCATCATTTATCTTGTAGCTAGTATCTCCTCTATGGCCAATTAATACACTATCTTCTTTTTCATTACTAGAATAAAAGCTCATTAAAGCTGCAATTGAAAATGTTAAATGTACAGGTAGCTTACCAAACTTTTCAACATATCCTAATAAGCTTGGCATACAACGTGATTTCCATTTTGAAACTGAATTTAAAGAGATTGATAACAATTCATGTTTAATGAATGGGTTTTCAAATCTTTCGATTACGGCTTCAGCAAATTCTTTACATTCTGCTTCTGGCAAAGAAAGTGTTGGAATAACTTCGTTATATAGTGTATTTAACATAAATTGACGTACAATAGGATCTTCCATAGATTCTTTTACATAATCATTTCCTTTTAAATAAGAAGCTAATACGAAAGAAGTATGAGCACCATTTAAGATACGAACTTTTCTTTCTCTATATGGTCTTTGGTCTGCTGTAAATACAACTGGAAGACCTGCTTTATCAAGAGGAAATTCACTTGAAAAATCTTTCTCACTCTCAATAACCCAAAGAGCAAATGGTTCTCCTGTGTTTAACAAATTATCTCTATAGCCCAATGTTTCCCAAATAGCTTCTGCTTCTGCTCTTGGATAACCAGTTACAATTCTATCTACTAAAGTACTGCAGAAAATACAAGCTTCTAAAACCCATGTTTTAAATTCATCTGCAAGATTCCAAAGTTCAATAAATTCTAGAATACATTTCTTTAATGTTGGACCATTATTTTCAATAAGTTCACAAGGGATAATAATAAGTCCTTTATCCAAAGCTCCGTTAAAATGAGTATATCTTTCAAATAAGAATTTCGTTAATTTTCCAGGGAATGTTTTAGGAGGATTGGCCTCAAATTTATCTTCTTTATCAAAAACAATTCCAGCTTCTGTTGTATTTGAAACAACAAATCTTAAAGTGTCTAGCTTTGCATATGCTGAATATTTATCATATTCTTCGATAGCAGCTACTGCATCACTTATACTAGTGATGATTCTGTTTTCAACCTTTGTTTCTCCGCCTTCTTTTCCTCTTAATGAAAGAGTATATTGACATTCTTGTTCTTTAAACATTTCTAGGCTTCCATATTCAATGGGTTTTACAATCACTATATTACCATTAAATACTCCTTTTTCATTTGCTACATCAATCATGTAGTCTACAAATCCGCGTAAAAAATTGCCTTCTCCAAACTGTAATACCTTAACAGGTCTATCAATTGGATTTGAAATCTTCTTGTTTAATAACTCCATTTTTCGTCACCTCGTAAATTTATATGCTTTTTTATAGTTATGCTAAGCCATGATGTATGTAAGTGCTTACACTCACTATATTACAAGGAATTACTAAATAAGTCAATTAAAATTTTTAATATTTTCATCTGATTTTCGTTGCCATTTTAATAGATGCATAGTATAATTTAAGGAAATGTGTAAGTACTTACATATACAATCACAAAGATGAGGTGAATATTTTGAATATCTATGATGTGTCAAAAAAAGCTGGTGTCTCCATTGCTACTGTATCAAGGGTGATAAATGGAAATTCCAATGTAAGTGAACATACGAAACAAAAGGTTATGGATGTTATTGACGAAATTGGATATACTCCAAATGTATTTGCAAGAGGATTAGGTCTAAATACCATGAAAACAATAGGTATCATGTGTACTGACTCTTCAGATATTTACATAGCAAATGCAGTTTATTTTACAGAACATGAACTAAGGGGTCATGGATACGATTCTATATTATGTTGTACTGGCAATAAACTTGAAAACAAAAAGAAGTCTTTAAATCTTTTACTTTCAAAACGTGTAGATGCTATTATAATGGTTGGTTCCAAGTTCTTAGAGCCAAAGGCAAAAGATAATAATTATATTATGGAAGCCTCGAAGGAAATTCCTATTATGTTGGTAAATGGATATTTAGATAGTCCTAATATTTATTGCACTTTATGTGACGATTTTCAAGCTATGTATCAGATAACAAATTTATTGATTGATCAAGGAAAAAATGATATTCTATATATGTATACTAGCAATTCATATAGTGGTACAAGAAAAAAAGAAGGATACCTTGCTGCTTTAGCTGAACGTAATATTCCTGTTAATGAAGCATATCTTCAACTTTGCAAAAAAAATATCTACGAGGCAAGAGATATCATCACTTCTTTATATAACAAAGGTCTTCATATTCAAGCTATCATCACCTCAGATGATGCTTTAGCTGCTGGTGCAATAAAGTTTGCACATAAGCAGAATATCAGAGTTCCAGACGAACTAAGTATTGTAGGATATAATAATTCTATTTTAGCAATTTGTTCTGAGCCTGAATTAACTTCAATCGACACCAAAGTGGAAGCACTTTGTATCAATACTGTTAATACACTAATGAAGATTTTTGAAGGAAGTAATATTCCAAGTAAAACTACGATTTCTGCTGACGTTATTTTCAGAGAAACAACAAACTTTAACGAAAATTAGGAGGATGTAATTTATGAAACAATTTATGGGAAAGGACTTTTTATTATCCACAGAAACTGCAAAAACACTCTATCATGACTATGCGGCTACCATGCCTGTTTTAGACTATCATTGCCATATCAATCCACAAGAAATTGCAGAAGATAAAAAGTTCGAAAACATTACACAAATTTGGTTAGGTGGCGATCATTACAAATGGCGTCAAATGCGTTCAAACGGCGTTGATGAGCAATATATCACTGGTAATGCTTCCGATCGTGATAAATTTCAAAAATGGGCTGAAACTTTAGAAAAAGCAATTGGTAATCCTCTTTATCATTGGAGTCACCTTGAGCTACAAAGATACTTTGGATATAATGGCGTTTTAAATGGTGATACAGCTGAAGAAGTTTGGAATATTTGTAATGCAAAACTAAAAGAGGATTCCATGAGTGTTCGTGGTTTAATCAAACAGTCAAATGTAACTTTAATTTGTACTACCGATGACCCTATCGATTCTCTTGAATGGCATAAAAAAATAGCTGAAGATTCTACCTTTAGTGTACAAGTTCTTCCTGCTTGGAGACCTGATAAAGCGATGAATATTGAAAAACCAGACTTTACTGATTATCTAGCTAAATTAAGTGATGTAAGTGGTATTTCCATTAGCTCTTACTCAGATTTGAAATCTGCTTTAAAAAATCGCATGGAATTCTTTGCGGCAAATGGTTGCTCCGTATCTGATCATGCCCTTAATTATGTTATGTACAATCCAGCATCTGAAGATGAATTAGAAGTTATTTTCTCTAAACGCCTTGCAGGAGAAGCAATATCAGAAGAAGAAGAACTAAAATTCAAAACTGCTTTTATGGTATTTGTAGGAAAAGAATATCATAAGCTTGGTTGGGTAATGCAATTACATTATGGCACGAAGAGAGATAATAACACATTACTATTTAATAAATTAGGAGCAGATACAGGATTTGATGCTATTAACAACCATACTCCTTCTGCTTCCATGGCTAATTTCCTAAACGCATTAAATACTACAGATGAACTTCCTAAAACTATTATTTATTCTCTTAATCCATTTGATAATGCTGCTATTGGAACAATTATTGGATGTTTCCAAGACTCTACTGCTGTTGGTAAGATTCAACAAGGTTCAGCATGGTGGTTTAATGACAACAAAACAGGAATGATTGATCAAATGACTTCTCTTGGAAATTTAGGTCTTTTAGGAAACTTTATTGGTATGTTGACAGATTCAAGAAGCTTTTTATCATACACGAGACATGAATATTTCAGACGAATTCTTTGTGAATTAGTTGGTGGATGGGTTGAAAACGGAGAATATCCTGCTGATATGAAGAGCTTAAAAGCAATTATTGAAGGAATTTCCTATGAAAACGCTGTTCGCTATTTTGGATTTGATCTATAAAAATCTCTTTAAAGCAGAAGGGAAAAATAAAAATGTCACATATGATAATTCTTATATTTAGTTTATATATGATATATACAAATATCAAAATGCTTTTAACCGTTCCATTTGCTGATTGGAAGTTGGAGCAATTTTTACTTGCTTTAGTAACCTTGGGATTTGTTGTAGTAGCAGGTTACTATACACGTCTTGTTATTAAGGATAAGAAATCAAAGCCAAAAGAATAACATAAGAAAATGCGACCACATTGCTGGTCGCATTTTTTATGTTTAATTATCTACCTTACTTACCTACTCTTCTTCTGGCATATCCCAGTTGTGATACACACCTTGAACATCATCATCTTCATCCAATAAATCTAAAATCTTATTCATTTTTTTTATGTCTTCTTCTATCGATAATTCCGCCCAAGTTTGTGGAATCATCGTTACTTCCGCCTGTGCCATAGAAACATTTCCTGCCTCTAGTGCTTCTCTTACTGCACTAAAGTTCTCTGGATCTGTAATAATCTCAAAGCTATCCTCTTCTTCTGCAAAATCTTCAGCTCCCGCTTCTAAAGCAAGCATCATTAATTCATCGGAATCCATTTTACATTCTTCTTTATCAATGATTATTTGTCCCTTTTTATCAAACATAAAAGACACACAACCTGGTGTTCCTACATTTCCACCACCTTTTGTAAAAGCATTTCTTACATTAGATGCTGTTCGATTCTTGTTATCAGTTAAAGCTTCAACAATAATAGCTGTTCCATTTGGGCCATATCCTTCATAAGTAGCCGTCACATAATTAACAGAACCTAAATCACCAGCTGCTTTTTTTATCCCTCTGTCAATGGTATCGTTAGGCATATTATTTGCCTTGGCTTTCGCTATAACATCTCGAAGTCTACTATTATTATTTGGATCATCTCCACCTTCTTTTACTGCTACCGCTATTTCTCTACCGATAATTGTAAAAATCTTACCTTTCGCTGAATCATTTTTTTCCTTCTTATGCTTGATGTTTGCAAACTTTGAATGTCCTGACATATTAAATAATTCTCCTTTATTCTATCGTTAAGTTTTTTAACCATTTTCTTTGTTTATATCTTCTAAATCCAAATATGAATTTAAAAAGCTCCTCTGTTAATACCATAGCATATACCCAGTAAATTGGTAGCTCAAGCACCATTCCGCCTAAATAAACTAAGGGTATTCCAATTAGCCAAACTCCTATAGTGTCTAAAATAAGACAAGCTTTTGTATCTCCTCCACTTCTTAGTATACCTACAATAATAATATAATTAATCATTTTAAAAGGCATATATAGAGCAAAAATAATCAAACAAGCACTCACATCATGTGCAACAGCATCTGATATGTTATACAAGTTTATAAATTCCCATCTAAAGATAATACATAAAGTCGCTATTACTATCGTTAACAATGTTTGCAAAATCATAGATCTAGAAGCATATTTCTTTGCCAAATCTAATTTACCAGCACCCATTGTATTTCCTAGCATAATTGCTGCCGCTGTCCCAATACCTTGGAACAAAACCATAAGTAGATCCTGTATTGTTTGAGCAATTGTTATGGTAGCAACAGCCATATCACCCATTCTACCATAAACTAAAGAATACATTGTAACACCTAATCCCCACATAAGCTCATTTGCAATTACAGGAGAAGTTGTCTTCGTATATTTCCTTATGAAATCTTTGGAATATCCAAACATCTCTTTTATTTTAGCCGCTGCTGGTCCTTTATTTATATATATAATAACTAATAGAACTCCCATTTCAAAAACTCTTGCTATGGTGGTTGCTATAGCCGCTCCTGGAACTCCAAGGGCAGGTGCACCAAATTTTCCATAGATAAACATATAATTGAAAAATACGTTAACAAAAAGAGAGGTACTGGTAATTATTACAGGAATCTTTACTTGGTTTACCGCACGCAAGATACCTATATATGTCATAGATATCGCAGTAAAAGGATAGCTAATAGCCACTATGGATAAATAAGAGGCACCCAACTTTATCGTCTGCGGACTATCTGTAAAGATAGACATTATAAATTCTGGATAGAGCAAACTAGAAACAGTAAAGAAAACGGAACATAATATACTTAAAACTAAAGACAATCCCAAAACCTTACGTATACTCTTAATATCTTGTACTCCCCAGTATTGTGCAGTTAATACGCTAGAACCACTCACAATACCAAAAGTAATTAGTATAAACACGAAAAAAACTTTATTGGCCAAACCTACTGCTGCAATAGCATTTTCTCCAAGAGCACCAATCATTAAGTTGTCTGCTAAATTAACTGCAGTATTTAAAAGACCCTGTAGTGCAACTGGAAAGGCCAAAGCAATAATTTTTTTTAAGAACTCTTTATCCTTAAATGCATCATATATACTGTCTATAAATCCTATCATTCCTCTTCCTTACTAAGGACTTCATCCTCTATTTCTTCAATTTTCGAAACTTTAACTAATTGTATCATTTTGTTTTCTACTTTTAGGACTTCAAATGAATATCCTTCATAATCTATCTGCATACTTTCACCATCTAATGGTATACGATCTAGTTTTGAAATCAGAAATCCATTTAAGGTGTCATACTCTTCATCATCAAATTCAATGGATAGCAAGTCGCAAATATCATCAATATAAGCCATACCTTGCATCAGATATGAGCCACCATCCTGTGGAATAATCATATGTTCTTCTTGGTCATATTCATCAAAAATATTTCCAACAATTTCTTCTAATATATCTTCCATCGCAATAAGTCCAGCAGTTTGTCCATATTCATCTACTACAATTTCCATATGAATCTTCTTGGACTGCATTTCTCTAAACAACAGATTAATATCCCTTGTTTCTGGAATAAAAACCGCTTCTCTTAAAAGATCTGGTATATCTTTTATTGGAACATAATCATCATCTTGCTGCTCATAACGTATTAAGGCATCCTTCAAATGTAGAATACCAATAATATTGTCTATATCTTTGTCATACACTGGAAATCTAGAATTATATTGATTTAAAATAAAGTCAATGGTCTCTTTTAAGTTCCATTCACCATCAACTGCTACAATACTTTTTCTATGAGTCATAATATCTTGTGCTTGCTTATCGCCTAATTCAAAAATATTTGTAATCATCTCTGCTTCACTAGCCAGTAGAACACCTTGCTCATGTCCTTCATTTACCATAGACATAATCTCTTCCTCAGTTACATTATCAAATTCTTCATGAGGATTGATTTTAAATAATCGTAGGACTAAATTCGTAATACCTGTAGTTATAAATATAATTGGACTAAAAAGATAGAGAATTACAAATGCACTTGTCATCAATTTATATGTCCACTGCTCTGGATACTTTGCCGCAAGGCGTTTTGGTATTAGAATTCCAAATGTTATAAAGATTAATAAGAACATTAAAGCCGGTATCACTATCAGAAGAAAAGATGTAAATTCATTCGTAATCTGAATTTCTAATAAAGAACAAATTTCATCTAAATATTTTAGTAAAACTTGATATTCAAGGACTCCTAATACAATACTCATTGTAGTCGACACTACTAATACCGTCTGAATATATTTTGAAGGTTTCTCAACAATATGTATTAATCGAATAAAATTTTTATTCCCTTCTTCAGCCTTTTTTCTCGCGTCACTTTCATTTAGGTTTTGAATCCCTTCACCAAAACCGTACATCACTGCATCAATAAGTAAAAAAATCAGAAAAACAATTATTCCCCATATCGGACTGCCTTCATCCATTATATACACATACTCCTTTTCTTATAACTTAACATTTTCAATAATCCATCTCTATTGAGATGAATTCCTATATAAAAATATATCATTAAAGTCTTATTACGTCAACATTTATGAGACAAAGACTCATCAGTTCCGTCTTTTAATAAAAAACAATGGACTATGAGTAAGAACTCAATCATCCATTGCACCTTATTTTGCATTTTATGTATCCAATTCTAAACTGACTTTTAATGCTTGATTTACTTTTAAAAGGATTTCTTTATCTAAGTGGCATACTTTATCTTTTAATCTTTTTTTGTCAATTGTTCTAAGCTGTTCCAATAATATTACTGAATCTTTTATCATATTATATTGTTTGCTATCTAACTCAACATGGGTTGGAAGCTTGGCTTTATTCATCTGGGAAGTAATCGCCGCACAAATAACAGTCGGACTATGTTTATTTCCCGTATCATTTTGAATAATAAGTACTGGCCTCACCCCTCCTTGTTCAGAACCAATGACGGGTCTTAAATCTGCATAAAATATATCTCCTCGTCTAATAACCAATTATTTCACACTCCATATCTTCCTATTGCTACTAACTTTAGTATCTCCAGAAGATAAGAGTGTATTCTTATCAATTTAAAATATAATCGACATAAATAAAAAATGTAAAGACGATTATTGTAATAACGGCAAATAATTTTTTACAGCAACAATCTGTTCTTTATCAAAATATACCCTAGGAATGCGTTTCCCTAGACCACATATAAATTCATAATTAAATGTATTTTCTCCCATCCCAGTAAGTTCCTCTACAGAAATTCTTTGACCTGCCTCTTCTCCTACTAGTGTTACTACATCCCCTTCTTGCACTCCGTCTATATGGCTAACATCTACCATAAACTGATCCATACATACCCTTCCAAGAATGGGTGCTTTTTGACCACGTATTAGGACATATCCTTTATTGGATAAATATCTAGGATATCCATCTCCATATCCTACTGGAATTGTTGCAACACTGGTTTTCTTAGTCGTTATATAAGTAGAACCATAACTTATACCATTTCCTTTTTCTACTTCTTTCAAGTACACTATATGACTTTTTATTTCCAAGGCTGGAATTAGTTTTACTTTTTCAGTATGGACTTCCTCCGATGGATATAAACCATATAATGAAATTCCTGTTCTAACCATGTTAAAATGCGCGGCAGGAAGATCAATTGTTCCTGCACTATTTGAGCAATGTTTGATTGGGATATCTACTCCACATAGCTCTAATTTATGCAGTAGCTTTCTAAAATGTTCGAGTTGATTATATGATTTACTTTTATCTGTTTCATCTGCTGCTATAAAATGAGTGAATATACCCTCTATTTCTAGATTCGGCAATTCCTTTATTTCTTTCGTCATTTCTACCGTTTCATCTGTATCAGCAACTCCTAATCGATTCATACCTGTATCAATCTTAATATGAATCTTTGCTATCCTTTGCATCTTAACAGCAATTTCTGAAAGCTTACTAGCTGCTTTATAAGTATAGATTGGCATCCTTATATCATTCAAAACTATGGTTTCGTATAAACTTTCATGTATAAATCCTAAAATTAACACGGGTTTCTTTATTCCATTATTAACCAAGCTTATAGCTTCTTCTACCGTTGCCACTGCAAATCCTACAACAAGATCTTCTATCTTCTTAGCCACTTCTATTGCTCCATGACCATAAGCATCTGTTTTTACTACAGCCATAACCTCAGCATAATCAGCTAGATTTCTTTTTATTTCCATCAGGTTACTTACTATCGAGTCTAGATGAACACCTGCATAAACTCGATAAAGGTTGCCAACATTTATATCATATTTCATTTTAACTCCAATCTGTCTAAGATGTCATTCGCCATCATTCCATATTCACCCTTCATTTCTTTAGCCTTATCTCCAGCCAATCCATGAATATAAACACCTAAACTTGCTGCTGTAAAATTATTAAGCCCCATGGCTATAAGGCCTGCTATTACTCCTGTCAGCACATCACCTGAACCACCTGTTGCCATACCTGAATTTCCACTTATATTAATATATGTTTTCTTTTCCTTAGATGCTACTATTGTACGTGCATCCTTTAATACGCAAACTAGGTCATGTAAATGAGCATATGTTTTTGCACAATCTATTAGATTTAAGCGAATTTCTTCTATGGTTAACCCTGTTAATCTAGCCATTTCACCCAAATGAGGGGTCACAATGCATCGATTGGATAAGCAGTTTTTTAAACTATCGTTTTCACTTATAAGATTTAATCCATCTGCATCTATTATAAGTGGAACTTCTGTCTTCTCAAGCACGTAACTTACTAGCTCTTTTGCCATGTTACTTTTTCCTAACCCTGGCCCTATAACAATTACATTAGCCCATTGAATCGTTTTACTATATTCTTCTGACCATTCATTTCCTTCAAAAGTAGTGAGTATTGCCTCTGGAAGCTTTGTTTGTAATATGGATCGATTCTCTTCACAAGTTAAAATACGGACTAATCCAGCTCCTATTTTATATGCAGCCTTTGCAGAAAAGTAAGCAGCTCCACACATGTTTTTCGATCCAGCAATAACTAAAACTTTTCCAAAACTTCCTTTGTTTCCAGAAGGATCACGCTTAGGAATATTATCCAAATCTGTTCTTTCATAAGTAAACGCTTCTGCTCCAACCTTATCCAGCGTTTGCTTTAAGAAACCAATATCACAAACCTTTATCTTTCCAGCATAAGAAGTTCCGGGATATAAGGTTAATCCTATTTTTTGATAGCCAAATGTAATCGTATGATCTGCAAAGATTCCAGTTCCCATAACTTGACCTGTATCCGCACTTATACCACTAGGAACGTCTACTGCAAGCACAGGAGTTTTCATTTCATTAACTGCGTCTATGGTATCCTTAAAAAGGCCTTCTAACGGTCGATTAATACCTATGCCACAAATTGCATCAATTATAAAATCATAATCTGATAGAACTGATTTCTCAATCTGATTAGATATTCCATTTATATTAATTTTTTGGATGTTCATTTTCTTGACAATTTCAAATTGAGCTTTCCATTCTTGTGTCGCATTATTTTCATCACCTATGACACAAATATCTATATTTCTACCTTTTGTAAAGAGAATCCTAGCTGCTGCAATTCCATCTGCTCCATTATTTCCAATTCCACATAAGCATAGAATTTTATCTGATAAGGATGTTTTCTCTTCTACCTCTTGGGACACAAAAAGAGCAGCTCTTTCCATTAGAACCATAGATGGAATTCCAATCCCTAAAATGGTCTCATTATCTATTTCCTTCATTTTAGTTCCGCTAACTAAGTACTGCATTAATCTCCCTCTCCTATTGCAATGGCTGTAGTATGAGTTTTTGTATTACTAATAGACACATGAATGTTTATAATCCCAAGATGATTCGCTAAACCTTTTGCTGCTCCATAAAGTTGAACAAATGGTTTTCCTTTTTCATCACGTAATACCTCAATATCAATTGGTAAGAACTCTCTAAATCCTGTTCCAAATACCTTAGACACTGCTTCTTTTACTGCAAAATTATCTGCTAAAGCTGTGGTCTTTTCACTCAAAGAATTTATTTCTTCTTTTGTATAATAACGCGACAAAAAAGCCTCTTTTTCACAAGCTTTTTTTATTCTGTCTAATTCAATTAAATCAATTCCAATTCCAATAATCATTGTTAATTTTTCCCGTTCTTTCCATCAATTATTCCCATAACATCAGGTCCAAGTATGTCATGTAGATTAGAGTAAATTAACGTATTCTTCTCTTCAATTTCTTGCTTTATAATCAGCTTCATCTTTAATTCAGTACGTATTTCTGCTATCCATTTTCCGATTTTTTCTGCTTCTTCTTGATTACTTATTAATACATCATAACACTCCTGTACGCTTGCAAGCATCAATTCTTTGTTGGCTTCCAAAAGTTTATAAGGTATCTCCATTTTTTCATCTTCTAAATCTATGATCTTCTCGTTTGCTTCTTTAATAAGTTTTTGACTTTTATCCATTCTTTTATCTCTTTTATTTCTTTTACTATCCTCTTGGTTAGAATCGGTCTCCATATTGGCAACAATTCCTTCCATAAGCTTTACCTTTATTTCCCTTACATCTTTCAAATCATTATTGACTTGCCCTTGCTTTTTTAGCCAAAAGTTTACTTGCTCTTCTAAATAACGAATATTTGATGATTTCGCTTCACTAGGGAAAAGCTCATGCCAACGTGGATCCAAAGTCAAAATAGGAATTTTCTTTAAATTAATTAGGGATTCAAATTCTAATGCTATTCTTTTGTTATCCATTTATTCCCCCCACCCATTCTTATGTCAAAGGTTCGTTTATATAAGCCTCTTTTTCTAGTCTTGTAATATTATAGGATAATCTCATAAGACTTTCTGACAAATGTACATTCTCAATTAATATATCGGACGGTAAATCTAAATCCGTATGGGCAAAATTCCATATTGCTTTTACACCATTTTCCACTAAAGTATTTGCCACGTCCGTAGCATGTGACTTTGGTATGGTTAATGCTGCAATATGAACGTCATTTTCAGACAAGAAATCCTCTAATTCTCCCATATTATATATTTTTATTCCTCTTACATCTTTTCCAACTAACTCTGGATTAATGTCAAATAAAGCTGTCACAATAAAACCTCTTTTTTCAAAATTCGTATAGTTTGCAATTGCTTGTCCCAGATTTCCAGCACCTATTACTACTAAGTTATGCTTTTTATCCATTCCCAAAATCTTTGCAATCTCCGCATAAAGATATTCTATGTTATATCCGTACCCCTGTTGACCAAAGCCACCAAAGTTATTTAAGTCTTGACGAATTTGTGATGCAGTTACATTCATACGCACGCTTAATTCATTAGAGGAGATTCTGACTTGTCCTGCCTCTAATAATTCTCCCAAGTGTCTATAATATCTTGGCAATCTTTTTATTACTGCTTTTGAGATTTCTCTATCTTGCACAAATTCTACCTCCTAATTTCATTCTCCTCACTATTATATAGAACAAGGAATTCAATGTCAAATATTCCTGATTATATTTTAACAATATATTTTGAAATTTTTACTTGCTTTATATGGTATTCTCTGATAAAATAGCTTATGTTCTGGGTTTAAATATTGACCTAATAGACTCAAGGAGGTGTTATGATGGCTAGATGTAAGGTTTGTGGAAAGGGTACTCATTTCGGTAATAGCGTGAGTCATTCTAATAGAAAAACAAGATCAGAATGGAAGGCTAATGTTAAATCTGTTCGTGTAAAGATAAACGGAGCAGCAAAGAAAATTAACGTATGTACTTCTTGTTTAAAATCTAATGTTGTAGAACGTGCTTAAGTTCTATAATTATAGAGCTTAAAAAAACTGTTGAGATAATCTCGACAGTTTTTTTATTTTTACAAGCCATTTAATCCGCGCAAAACAAATTATATCCTACTACCAAGAAAAGTATGACAGCAATTAACTTTAGTGCTGGATGATGTATATAAAAGGAAAGTGCCATACCAACTGCTATCCAAAACAGAATAAATCCTATTATTTTAGACATATAAAATCCCCCTGTCATACTTTCCTATAATCTATAGT
>CAYYVJ010000046.1:0-16506 GCA_964475115.1 uncultured Lachnospiraceae bacterium | reverse complement strand
GGGACATTTTCCTGTGTGGTATATTAGGACATTATCACAAATGGCTCACAAAAAAATAAAAAATGGAAGAATTTTGTTGACAATAGTTCTTTGGAGGTGGATAATGGGTATAAAAGTTGGTGTTTTAAGATAATGATTATTTTAATAAACCGTATTACCAAAGTCATGAATGGAGTCTGTATGAAAGTAGTTTTAAATCAAGTTCAAAGAAAATTAATGTGTATAGAAACAGCAAAACATTTGCCGACAATCCGAGATTTGTTGCATTTAAACCAGAAAGAATTCGGGGCAATGTGTGGTATTTCTACAGATAGACTTTCCAGAATAGAGAATGGTCATGTAGTTATGACCTGGTCACAGCTGTTGTCAGTGATGATAGTGTGCAGTATGAATATGAATACAAAAGAATATTTATTTATGAATAATGTGATTCCAAAAGAATTTTTCCAATATATGCAGCAGTTGGATGAAACAATACCACCAATTTACAATGTGATTTTGAGAGATGAAGTAATTGAAAGTTATAATGCTTTGAAGGGAGAAAAAAAAGATGGCGATATTTGGTAAGGGTAATGAAAAGAAAGAGGCTCTGATTGATAGAATCAAATATGACGGACCGCAAGACGGATCACCATGGCTAGTGTATAAGTATCCGAGTGAGAAGTTTGTACTTGGATCGCAATTGATTGTAAATCAGGGACAAGAGGCTTTATTCTTTAAAGGTGGAGAGGCACTTGATCTATTTGGAGCTGGAACGCATACTCTTCATACAGGAAATCTTCCACTTTTAAATAAGTTAGTCAATTTACCATTTGGTGGTGATACACCTTTTACAGCAGAGATTTACTATATTAATAAGACATCAAAGTTAAATATGAATTGGGGAACTCCAAATGCACTCCCAGTGGAAGATCCAAAGTATGGTCTTTTACTTTCTATTAGATCACATGGTACATATGGATTACGTATTAATGATACTAGAATGTTTATTACAGAACTTGTGGGTGCGGTACCAAATGGTTCTACTGTAACATATGAATTTGCGGCTAGTTATTTTTCGGGATTATTAGTGTCAAAAATAAAGACAGTAATCTCTGCATACATGATACGTCAGAAAATATCGTTTTTAGAAGTAACTGGATATTTGGACGAGATATCAAAAGATTGTGAAGAAGCGGTAAAAGATGAGTTTGATCGATTTGGCGCAGAAGTGGTTAATTTCTATGTGGAAACAATAACTCCACCAAAAGACGAATACGACAAACTTAGAACATACAAAGAAGAACTGTCACTTGGTGGTGATTTCTATACACAGAGACGATCCTTAGATATTATGGCAAATCTTGCTGAGAATAATGGTGCAGGTGGATTAGCAAATGCAGGAGCAGGTTTAGGCATGGGATTGGGATTTGCGAGTCAAGCAGGAAATATGTTTCAAAATGTAGGAGAAGCGATGAATATATCTCCTAATGGAACAACACCTCAAGGAGCTACTAATTCAGGAAATGCATGCCCACATTGTGGAGCAACGAATCCAGTGGGACAAAAATTCTGTGGTACATGTGGAAAAACAATGGTTGTAGGAGTTCAGTGTTCTTCATGTGGAAAGATAAATCCAATGGGTCAGATGTTCTGCGGAGATTGTGGTACGAAGCTCGTAAAGAAGTGCCCATCCTGTGGAAAAGAAAATGATCCATCACAGAAATTCTGTGGTGATTGCGGAACACAGTTATAGGGCAGGGAGGATATATGACGGAATTCTTTGTAGTAGTATTTGGTGGGGACCAATTTTATCAATATAAGATTAGAGATATTTTAGCGAATTCATTTAATGGAATTGTAAATGAAGAATTTTCTTTTCAAGGAACAAGATATTATTTCCCAATAGTTGCGGAAGATAATCAGTATTACATCGATGATAGAAATATTAATTGGACATTTACAATTAATGGAGAAAGCTTAGATAGAAAACGAATTTTACAAAGTGGCGATTATATTAGGGTATCAGGTAAAGGTATATCATTAGCAATGCTGGTACTTGAATATAATAGTTGTTCTCTTTCATCGAAGATGTATGAATTAAATAATGGCGCAACATATTTTATTGGACGTAGCAAGGACATGAATATCGTTGTGAATTCATCGGCTAGTGTGTCAAGGAAGCATGCATCAATTAGAACTGATGCGTCAGGAAATGCATATGTAGATGATATTTCTGGAAAAACTGGAATATATGTAAATGGAAGAAAAGTAACTACAAGTCAATTGAAAAAAGGTAATCATATATTTATTATGGGAACAAGTTTAGTATATTATGATGAAATGCTTATTATTCCTTCAAATGTTTCAGTAAATGGAATGAATGTAAAAGAGCAAGTTCAATCCATTGTACCAAGTGATGATATTGAAACTTCTCTATATGTAAGGACACCAAGAATTCAGAAAACACTTGATAATGAAGCAATTGAAATTGATCATCCAACGCCTGCACAGAAACAGAAAGAATTGCCGTTCATCTTAACGGCGGGACCATCTATAACAATGACATTTGCTATGTTAGCAAGTTTAGGGGTCACAATTTCAAGAGTGTTAGGTTCAGAAAGTAAGGATTATGCTTCAATTATTCCTAGTGCTATTATGGCTTTAAGTATGCTGTTAGGTGCATTATTGTGGCCAAAACTTTCAAGAAGTTATAATAAGAGATTGACGGAAGCCAATGAACAATTCAGACAAAAAAAATATAGAGAATACTTAAATGAGAAAGAGCAAGAGATTTCTCATTCATATGAAAGAAATACCAGAATATGGAACAAATCATTGTATCCAAATTGTTTAGAATTGATTGATAATATTTCTAGTCAAAATAGACATCTATGGGAAAGAACAAATAAGGATGAAGATTTCTTAGGAGTACGTCTTGGAACAGGGCAGAAACCATTTGAAGTTGATGTTGCAATTAAGAAAAAAGGATTTGAACTGGAAGACGATTTCTTGAAGAATGAAGCATATGAGTTGGCTGAAAAATATAAAGAGATGAGAAATGTTCCGATTACATTATCTCTTATGGAACATAAAGTGGTTGGTGTTGTTGGAGATTATGAGTTAATCGCAAAAAATATTATTACTAATTTGGTATCACTTTATTCGCCAGATGAAGTAAAGATATTGCTTATTTATAATCAGTATCAAGAAAAGGCACTTAGTGTATTTAATGATTTGCCGCATATGTGGTCGTCAGACAAAACAAGTAGATATGTTGCCACGTCAGAAGCGGAAGCTCACACATTATTTGCAGAGTTAGATGAAAAAATTCAAGCTAGAGAAGAAACATTAGATAAGGCTGATATTAGAACACCATTTTTTGTTATCTTATCATTTGATCAAACAATTATAGATAGTGTTCCATTTAAGAAAACTATGGTGAATGGAGAAAATTCTGTAGGAGTATCATCAGTTTTCTTTGGAGAACAGTTTAATCAAATTCCTAAGGAATGTGAAGCCATTATTCAAAGAAATGATGAAACATGTGGTGTTTATATCAAGAATGAAAATGAAAATAGATTTGTGTTATTTACACCTGATAATTTGACGGATAGCGATATTGCTAAATTAGTTAAAGGTTTATCTGGCATTCGAGTAAAAAAAGAAAAAATCGCGTCAAATGTTCCAGAAAGAATTTCATTTTTGGATGTATATCAAGTTGGTAATGTTGAGTCATTGAATATTGCAAGTCATTGGAACGCTAATAATTCAAATAAAACATTGGCGGCACCAATTGGAGTAATGGCAGGTGGGGATATGTTCTACCTTGATATACATGAAAAATATCATGGATGTCATGGATTAGTTGCTGGAACTACTGGTTCAGGAAAAAGTGAGTTTTTACAAGCATACATATTATCCATGATGATTAATTATAGTCCAAATGAAGTTGCCTTTGTGTTAGTCGACTTTAAAGGTGGAGATATGGCAAGACCATTCTTGAGTAGTCCACATTTGGCAGCAACAATATCAAATCTATCTGGTAATACATTGTACAGAGCCCTTGTATCACTTGAGGCAGAAGTTAAGAATAGACAGAGAATATTTAATGAATCAGCCTCTACGCTCGGTATTGATAAGATTGATATTAATTCATACCATAGATATTACAAAGAAAAAAGACTAACAGAACCTTTATCACATCTGGTGATTGTAATTGATGAGTTTGCACAGTTAAAGACACAACATCCAGAATTTCTTGCAAAATTGATAGATGTAGCTCAAGTTGGTCGAAGTTTAGGAATACATTTGATTTTGGCAACACAAAAACCAAGTGGTGTGGTTGACCCTCAAATCTGGAGCAACTCTAGATTTAAGGTTTGCTTAAAAGTTATGGACAAACAAGACAGTTCAGATATGATTAATAAACCAGTAGCTGCTATGATTAAAACACCTGGTAGAGCATATGTTCAGGTAGGATATGATGAGATATTTGAATTGATTCAGTCGGGATATAGTGGTGCAGAATATATTCCTCAAGATTCGTTTGTTAATGAAGACAGTATTACAGTAAGTATGGTTAATTGGCCAGGAGAACAAATACGTGAAGCGAAAGATATCGCAAGGGGAGAAAAGACAGATCTTACCCAATTAGAAGCGGTAATCAAGATGATCACTACTCTTGGCACAGAACTGCAGGTAAAGAGTAAAAAATTATGGCTTGAACCATTAGCAGAAGAACTGAGATTAGAGTCTCTTAGTTTAAATGATGAGACTGAATCATTTGGTGTAATCACATGTGGTGTAATGGATTTACCACATATTCAAAAGCAGGTTAATTATACAATTGATTTTATCAAGGACGGACATCTGGCAATTTACGGATCATCTGGAACAGGAAAGAGTACATTGGTACAGACCATTTTTTATGCTATGGCACAGAAAAATGATCCTTCAAAGTTCAATTCTTTTATTATTGATTTCAATGGTGGTAGCTTAATTGCATTATCAAAAATGCCACATTGTGCACGCTATGTAACGGATGAAAGTGAAAGTAAAGTAAATGAAGTGTTAAGTACCATTGGTCAAATTATTACAGACAGAAGAGCAAAATTTGTTGAAGCTAATTGCGCAAATTATGAATCTTATCTTGAAACAGGTGGACAAGATATGCCAATTATTCTTGCTGTTATAGATAATTATGCATCTTTTAGAGAAAAGATGTATAAGTGTGAGGATTTATTGGTTCAACATATTGCTGCAGCAAGAGCATGCGGAATTTATTTTATAATTACAGGAAGCAGTAAAGGAGCAATTTATTACAAAGTGACAGATCACATAAGTAATAAAGTAGTCTTTAATATGAACGATACTGGAAGCTATAGAGATATCCTTAATGTTCACATTCCTGTATTCCCTGAAAACATAAAAGGAAGAGCTTTGATTGTAAATGAAAAGGTTGTTGCAGAAATGCAGGTGGCAGTTCCATTTGATTCGGGTTCAGAAGCAAATAGAATGCAGCAAGTTAATGAATATTATGCATCGCTAAGAGAAAAATATGGTGATTTAGAACCATATAGTACTCCTACACAAGATGAATTTATTTACTATGAAGAAGAAGCATATGAGCCAATTTATCAGAAACAAGAAATGAAAAGATATCATGGGTCTGATGATTCAAATTCAATTATGATTGGTACAGATATAAAAACAGGTGAGAAAATAGATTTCTCACTAGATAGTCAGAAAAAAATGTTTATAGCAAATCAATTGAACAATATCAATATAATCTTAATGATATGTAATCAGGTGGTAAATAGAGGAGAGAACTTGAAAGTATATTCAAAGAGATTTGAGGAACTTGGAATTTCAGAGAATATGAATGTTGGTGATATTGATGAATATGTAGGACAACTTGAACTGAGTGATGATGTTATCGTAATAGATGGTTTCGCAGATTTATATGACGAAATATCAGATGAGGCATTGGGACAATTGGAAAATAGTTTAAGAAACAATTCTAATAAGTCTATTATTACCATAGATGATATGGGTAGAATTTCAGATTATAGTTCAACAGAATTATATTTACAATTAGTGAAATGTGAATTTGGTATGGTGATTGGTGGGGGCGCAGATAATAATTTGGCATATCTGTTAAGTGATGGATTGTATAGTATTCCAGAGGAATATCGAGCAATGAAAATGGAAGAGAACCAAGCAATTGTTTATTTTAAAGATGCTGCATCATATGTGCAGTTAGGAGGAGTCTAATGAGTGAAAAGATGTCAATTAATGTAGAAGTTTTAGGCATTAATATAACACATAATTTTATGGTTCCTAATGATATGAATGTTTCAAAAATGACTAGCTTAATTCTGAAGACATTATCAGAAGAATATCCAGGTGCTGAGTGTAATAAAATAGGCACACATTTTCTTGTTCAGGAAAGTTCAGGAAAGATTCTTACACAAAATTGTGGATTGAGCCAGTTAGGAATTGTAAATGGAGAAAAAATGATATTAATTTAAGGGGGGTGATGATATGGCAGGCTTTCGAATTAATTACAGCCAAGTAGTAGGGCAAGCGAATACAATTAATAATTTATCTGGTGATTTGGATAGAGAAATTCAAAAACTCGAGAATATTCTAAATTCTGTAAGATCGAATTGGAAAGGTCCTGCATCCACAGCTTATCAAAATCATCTTACATTATTGATTGCGGATATGCGAAAAACAAAATATTCAATGTCAAGTGTATCGTCCACAATAAAAAATGTGGCAACGAGAATACAGCAAGAAGATGAACGCCAAGCAGAACTAGCAAGACAACTAGCAGCTGCAAATGCTGCAAAAAAAAGAAAATAAACTTTAAATTCTGAAAGGAGATTAACCATGGGAAGTGAATGGGCAGTAACAACAGAGAGATTAGAATCATCAGCAACAGTAATTGAGGAAAAGACAGCAAAATATAATACGGAATGGGCAAAGCTTTATACAGAGCTTCAAAATTTAAGATCAGCTCAGTGGCAGGGTATTGCAAGTGAAACATTTAATACGAAATTAGAAGGTTATAGAAATGATTTTCAGGAAATGTCTAAAGTACTCATCAGCTATGCTGAATTCTTAAAATCAGCTGCTACAAATTACAAGAACACAGAAGATTCATTAAAAGATGCTGCAGGCAACTTATATACAGGAAACTAGGAGGTAGAAGAGAATGGCAACAATTAAAGTTAATTCAACAGTAATGAGAGATAAAGCTAATGGTTTCAAGACTGTATCTAGTTCAATTAAAACATTTACAAGTGAAATGACAAATGAAATTGAAAGCTTAAAATCAACATGGGAAGGCGAATCAGCTGAAACATTAGTTAATAAGTTTAAAGGATTATCTGATGATTTTGAAGAAGTTTGTAAAACAATAAACCAGTATGCAGACTTCTTGAATCAGGCTGCTGATAGTTACGATAAGGTTGAATCATCAGTAACACAGGGTGCTGAAGGACAGAAGAGCTAATATCACTGAACTTGGAGGGAGGTGATATTGGTTGCCGACAATAAAAGTAAATACATCTCGATTAAGTAATTATGAATCGGATATACAAGGTGTTTTGAGTCGTGTTAATTCAATAAAAAATCAATTCAATAATGTTTCAAGAAATTTAGATTGGGACATTAAAGCAGAGTCAAATATTAATTCCCGATTGTCAGGAATAAGTCGGGAGTTATCTGCTGAATCTAATGGAATTAATGGAATGAAAAACTATCTTGGAACAGCAAGAGCAAAGTATGTTGCGGTAGAAAATAAGAATTCTGGCAAAAAACTAAAGAATGAAGTTTCTGGGAATGGATACAAGACAAAGATTCGCGATAAGAATCGTTCTATCAAGAATACAAAAGGATTTGCCGAACGACATGGATTTACACAATCGTGGAGAGACATAGATCCTTGGTTTAATAATCCCAATAATATTCCATGGAACAAGGGGGCATATAAACCGAGTCAGAATTCACCCGCACAAGCGGCTTCTGAAACGGCATTGACACTTGCTTTTTGGAATGCAATTAGTTCTTTTGTTAAAGGAGAAATATCGACAAAGGAAACTGGAAGTGTTTACGAAAAAACAGTTGGGGACAGCTTCTTTAAGTTCTTGACGGGAGAAATGGGTGCTTCTCTTAAACCAGGAAAATATGTTCAGTATAAGGACAAAAAAGCAATAAGTGATTCAATAAATGACATATCAGAATTCCTAACAGGAAAGAAAGCTATCCCGAAGCAGGAGAAGACGCCAATAAAGCAGATTAATCCTGATGAATCATGGTATACTCAGAAGGGTACTTTAGCAGAGGTTAAGGGAGAAGCGAAAATTGATGGTAGTGTTATAGATGCGAAAGCTTCTGGCAGTGCTAAGTATGCACAAGGAGAGATTGGAGCCAAAGTAGTTACAGGCGAAGCGCACGCATCAGCAAATGCAGGCTTATACGTATTTGAAAAAGGACCAGATGGAGAAACGAAAAAAGTATTTTCACCAGCAGTTATGGCAGAAGTAGGTGCCAGTGCGGCACTTATAGATATAGCTGCTAGTGGAAAAGTTGGTCTTGGAAAAGATAATGATATGCTTGGCGTATATGGAAAAGGTGAAGTTAAAGCTGCATCTGCAGAAGCAAAAGCAAAAGTTTCTCTAAGTAGTAAAGAGGTATATGCTGGAGCGAGCGCGGAAGCTGACTTAGTAAAAGCGGAAGGTTCAGCAGGAGTTTCCGTTTTGGGAACAGATGTTGGTGTCTCGGGTGCAGTTAAGGTTGGTATTGGAGCCCATGCTGAAGTAGGATATACAGATGGTAAGCTTAAAGTTGACGTAGGAGCTGCGCTAGGAGTAGGAGTTGACGTAGGATTTGAAGTTGATGTTAGTGGAACAGTGGATGCTGTAACTGGCTTGGCTGAATCTGCTTGGGATAAAGTGAAATGGTGGTAATTTTTTATGGTTTATTTGTTTGCAGCTGCGATAATGTTTGTGTTTTATTTAGATTTTAAGATTATTTCGGTAATCTTAAAGAGAAGTGCAAAATATTTTCATGAGAATAAGCAATTTGGAAGAGCTGAAGTTGTAGGATATGATGCAAGTGAAGGCTCTAGATGGTATTCGCTAATTGTAAAAGTATTAGACTTAAACGATAATAAAACATATATCTGCAATTCAGCAAAAGTAAATATACATGATTATCCCAAAGGGACTATCGTTGATGTGGCATATGCTACTACAAAGCACGGACGAGTACAGGTATATTTATCAAACTGTTTGCCTGTTGATAAGGCAAGTATGGCAAAAGTATTTAATATGATAGCGATAATTTCAATGGCTATTACTTTAGGGCTATTAGTTGCCAGTGTTATAACAATAATTTTATAGGAGGTTACGATATGGAAGAATCTTTATTACCAATTGGGTCAGTAGTGTTGTTGAAAGAAAGTACCAAGAGAGTAATGATAATTGGCGTTCTTCAGAAACAAATGGTGGAATCTGGAGAAAAGATTTGGGACTATTCTGGTGTTTATTATCCGGAAGGATATATGGGACCAGATAGAACCTTTTTGTTTAATGATGAGCAAATAGAGCGTGTATTTGCGCTTGGATATCAAGATGAAGAGCAATTTGCATTTAATGCAAAAATTGACAGTGTTAGAGAAGAAATGCTTAAAACAGAGATTCAGGAGTAAACAAAAAAGGAGGGGATGTGTGTAAAATGGTTAAAGTATATGTATATTCTCACATCGGTAACTCTCGAAGAAATCAAGAAGACAATTATTTCATTGGCAGAGGAAAGTATCTTTCCCCTGCTGATAGAGATAAAATGTCGAAAGAAAGAAAATGTAAGATTGATAGTAGCTCTGATGATCAAATCTGCTGTTGCATAAGTGATGGCATGGGAGGACATAGTTCGGGAGAGGTAGCAAGTCTCTTGACAGTTTGTTATTTTAATCAGAATTATGAAGAGTTGATAGAGGGTAAAGGAAAAACAGCTCAGTGTATAAAAGAATTTATAACGAAGCTAAACAAACATGTTTGTTTTGAAATCACTAAGGATACTAAATTGGCTGACATGGGAGCAACATTATGTGGTTTAATTTCAAATGATGAAAAATACTATTGCTTCAATGTAGGCGATAGCAGAATGTATCAGTATTCAGCTGGAATACTTAAACAGGTGACTGTTGATAATACAGAGGGACAAAGGTTGTTGAACCTAGGACTTCTCACACAAGAGGAAGTAAAAACATTTCCTAAGAAGAAAGCAATTTATAAATACATCGGAAAAGATATTGAGCTTATTCCTGATGTTCATGAAATAGGAAAAGTTGAAGAAGGAACAATGTTTTTATTATGCTCAGATGGATTGTCTGACGTGTTGGATTTGAATGAAATTCAAGATATGTTATCCAAACAATATATCAAAACTGAAGATAAAGGTAAGTTTTTGGTAGAGATGGCGGTGGAAAAGAAACCTGATGCAGGAGATAACATAACCTTGATCATTATAGAATGTTAAGGAGACACTAATATGATAGGAGAAAAGATATTAGGGTACACAGTAGACGAAAAGATCGGCTCAGGAGGGTTTGGCACTGTTTATAAAGTGTCAAAAACAAATGCGTCTGGAACATATGTTAGAGCGTTAAAACATATTACGATTCCAAGTCAAAAACAATATGCTGATGTATTGAATTCTATGGGTGGCGATTATTCGAAGGCGGATGATTATTTTGCGGGTGTTTTACAGGAAATAGTCAACGAGATTCAAATAATAAGTCAATTGTCAGAGGCAGGAACCCAAAATATAGTACGATATTATGAGAATGATATTGTAGAGTCTGATTCACCAAAAAGATATGATATATACATTTTGATGGAGTGCTTAACTCCATTTACGGATTACTTATATCAAAATGAATTAAAGGTAAAGGATGTCATTAAAGTCGGAAAAGATATTTTGACTGCATTAGTATCATGTCACAGTCAAAATATTATACATAGAGATATTAAAGATGATAATATTTTTGTATCAGCTGATGGATCATACAAGTTAGGCGATTTTGGTGTATCAAAGATCCTGAAAGATCGTTCTAGAGCAGCATCAATGAAGGGAACACCAAACTTTATTGCGCCAGAGGTATATTTAGGAAAAGAGCAGTATGGTGATACAGTAGATGTATATTCATTAGGCATTGTATTGTATAAACTGTTAAATAAAGCAAGAAATCCATTTCTTCCAAAATTTCCAGAGGCTTACAATAGTAATGATGAAGATATTGCTTTTGAAAAACGAATGAAGTGTGAAGTTCCAGACTTGCCGTTTGATGCACAGAATGCTTTGGGAGAAGTAATCATTAAAGCAATCAGTAAAAGAGATGGTAGATTCAATTCGGCACAAGCGTTTTTAGAAGAACTTAACAAGGCAGAAGGACTTCTTGAACAAGTTGACTTAGAGAAGACAATTAATCAGGTGATACCGCAACCAATAAAGCAGGAAACGGAAAAAAGTGTGAAACCAGTAATGGATGAAACTATTGGAACAGATATGAATCTTTCGCTTGAAAAGAAAAAAGAAGATAAAGCGGACAGGGATTTATTTGAAACTGTAAGCGACACTTTTAATAAAACACCCGTAAAAACAGATCCAGTTGTCAATATTAACGAGGAATCAGTTAATGAGGTTCCAAAACCCAAGAAAGAAGTTGATATGAAGAGAGAAACTGAAAATAGTTATTCATATAACGAACCACCAAAGGTATCAGCGGTCAAAAAATCTGATTTCAGATGGGTTGCATTTGTTTTACCAGTAGTTATTTTTGCTGTATATGTAATTCTATATTTGATTATTCTACCTAATGCATATGGAAAAGGTTTAAGTTTAGGGAAATGGATGTTTAATAATCCTAAAGAATTGCTGAATGTATTACAAGATCAGAATGCAGTCTTTGTACCTATATATAAAATATGGGCATTGAAGATATTTATGTATTTGTTATGGATTGGCTTTATTGCTTCGCTATTTAATCTTGGACGAACAATTCAAAACAAGAAACCAGAGTATAACATTAATGCCGTCATTAGAGATAAAGAGCCATATTTGAAAGCAATGGAAATAAATGAATCAATAAAGGAAACAAGATGTAGAGATGCCAACGCGGCTAAAACTGCTGTTAGAAATTTAATGGAGCGTTTGAAAAATGAGAGTGCATTTGGAATAGGTAATGATACAATTATTGCTTGTGAAAAAGATATTGCTAAATGCCTGAAAGAAATTGAAGGGAATGTACAGGCATTATTTGATGACAAAACAGCAAAAGAAGCTGGTGATGTAGTGGTTGCAAATTGTAAAACCATTCAGAGCAAATTGAAAATAAGAACAGAAATGAAAAAGAGATAGGGGAGGTATGTTATAATGGCTCATGAAGTAGTAGAGTTAGAATGTCCAGGATGTGCAGCAGCAATTACTACTGCGACAAAGACTTGTCCACAGTGTTTTAGACCAATAGTAATTACCACTTTTAATAGTATAAGTGGTTTGTCGCCCATGGATCTGAATAAACAAGCCAATACATATAAGAAAGCAATGACAGGTCATCCAGACGATGATGAATTAAATATGTCAATTGCATTCTGCTATTTGAAGTTAAAGTTATATGATAAAGCTATTCCATGCTTTGAGAAAGCGTTAGAAGAGAACTTCGATAATTCAGAAGCATATTTTTATGCTTCAATTGCATTGTTAAAAGGGCAAAAGGCGTTCATGACACCACGTCCAATTATTGATAAAATCGAAGAGTATCTTAACGCAGCAATTATGATTGAGCCTAAGGGAATATATTTTTATTTCCTTGCTTATATTAAATATGATCATCATCATAGAAAATTTTATAAGACAACTCCAAATTACGAAGAATTATTAGCGCAGGCAAATGCTAATGGATACTCAGAAACGGATGTTCAAAACCTGTTTGATTTGCTCGGAGTGAGCAGACCAGATGTAATGTAATGTTATTGATTGTGCTTGCCACAACACAGTTGATATAGATATATGTGAAAAATGCCACATAATAATAAAAACAAAGGAGAATAGACGAAATGTCAGGATTAATTATTGTAATTTTAGTAGTAGTTGCTTACTTATGGCTTAAAGCTAATATGGCAGTTATCAAGTTATGCAAAGGTAAAAATGAGGATCAGAAGAAAGTTATTAAATACAGATTTGGTGGAATATTTGTATTTGGAAAGATGACAGATGCAGATTATGATCAGCATGTACAGAATGTTATGAAGAACCTTAATATTAGACAGAAGGCACTTAATAAGATTGGTCTTGATGAAGATCAGCTTAGAGAAATTGAACCAGTATGCCTTGAGGGTTATTCAAGTGAGGGTGCTTTCGTAGGAAAAGATGAACTTCTTCGTAGTACAATTTACGAGATGGCATGGTTATTCTTTAGTGATTCACAGGTATATATGTACAGATGCGTAATAGATATGATTTCTGATAATAAGAAAGAGAATACTGAAGAATACTTCTATAAGGATATTACAAACTTTTCAACTTCTGCAGAAACAATTGAAGCATTTAAAGTTAAGAATGGTTGTTTCGGTGCAAAAGCTACTGAGGAAAAAGTTAATAGAGAGTTTAGTGATTTTGGACTTATTGTACCAGGAGATAAGTTCCGTTGTTCAACATCCAATTCTAGGGATATCGATCGTTCAGTAAGCGCAATGAAACAGAAACTTAGAGAAAAAAAGAACTCTTAATTACATTTTACAGATTAGGAGAGAAGAGGCAGTCGTATATGTGGCATTACGGCTACTTTTCAATTTATATTATGAGTATACAAAGACCAAAAATCGAATGGAAAAAAATCTTTTTCAGATTTATTGTTATAACGATAATTAATATATTGACATCAATTTTTATGCTTTATGTTATAGAAAAAATGCAGATAGAAAAACAAGCAGATAAGTATCTAACAATAATAAGATATATTTTATTATTGCCGATTTCTGGGTTGGCATCAAAGGTAATAGCAACAATATTCTTCTTGAGTATAATTTTTAACCTACAAAGAATAATGATATTTTGTGTGTTATTGTACCAGAAATATGCACCTGAATCAATGAGAGCATCTTGCTTGTATACTCCGAGTTGTTCTGAGTATATGATTCTTGCAATAAAAAAATATGGATGCATCAAAGGATTCACTAAAGGGGTAAAAAGAGTTAGACGTTGTCACACTCCTAATGGTGGAATAGATTATCCATAGTAAGCATATATTTGTTTTCATAAAGAAATAAAATTATTTTTTGTAATCAGCTTTTTCGTGCCCCAAGTACATATTAGAAGGTTAAATAGACCATCGAGTATAGGAAAGGAGCATTCGTCATATGGCAGAGCAGAAAAAGCAAAATCTTGCAGATCCAAAAGTGAGAAAACGATTTGTCACCTATAAGGAAGCATCTGAGCTGTATAGCATAGGATTAACCAGAGTTCAGGAACATACTAGAAGTGCAGGTGCAACATATAAGATGGGAAATAAGGTGCTTGTGAATACAGATATCTTTGAAGCATATCTTGAGCAGTTTAGAATTCCTGGTGAATATGAAGGAATGGCAAGGAAGTTTACTCCGGATCTTGCAGGTATGTATCGTTAAGTTTTTGAATGTTTTTGTTGAACAAAAACCGTGGATGATATATAATAATAAGATGATTCGGAGGTAGCAGTGCTTATGATAAACAAAGGTGGAAGACCACAAAGTGACAATCCAAAACAGAGTGTGTTGGGTGTTCGGGTAACTGCCGAAGAGCATAAAAGAATTAAGCAGTATGCCAGCCTGCATCATCAGACAATATCGCAAGTGGTACTGGAAGGTTTGGAACTTCTATATAATAAGGAAGAAACCCGTAAGTAGGTCAGAGTAACTTCTTTCCTTTTCTAAGAAAGGAGAGAGACGATGGCAAAGGCAAAAGTCAAACAGAGGAAGGACGATAAAGGAAGAGTCCTCCAGAAGGGCGAAAGTCAAAGAAAATTAGATGGGATGTACATTTACACATACGTAGATCCCTACGGAAAAAGATGTTACGCATATTCCAAAGACTTATTCACTCTGAGAGAGAAAGAACAAGATCTCATGCGAGCGCAGATGGATGGATTGGATTTCTATGTAGGTGGTCATGCAACGATTAACATGGCATTTGACCGATACATGAGTACAAAGTATAATCTAAGAGCAACGACAAGATCCAATTACATTTACATGTTTAATAAGTTTGTTCGTGATGAGTTTGGAAATAAGTTTCTAGCGGATGTAAAGTATTCAGATGTAAAGTTCTTTTATTATCATCTGATCAATGAGAAGAATATAGCGATTAATACATTGGATACTATCCATACAGTTCTTCATCCTATATTTGATATGGCAGTTAGAGATGATATCATTCGAAAGAATCCGACAGATGGAGTCATGGCAGAGATTAAAAAGAATAGTGGGAAGAATAAGGGAATCCGACATGCGCTCACTGTAGAGCAGCAAAAAGCATTTATAGAAGCGATTCGTACTTATCCAGAGTATTATCATTGGTATCCACTGTTTGTTACACTTCTTGGAACTGGAATGAGAATTGGAGAATGTATTGGACTTACTTGGAAGGATGTGGACTTCAAACGTCGATTCATTAGTGTCAATCATTCAGCAACATATTACACCAGAAATGGAACTGCAGGATTTGGTATTTCAAAGCCGAAGACAGAAGCAGGTATTAGATGTATTCCATTGATGGATACCGTATATGATTCATTGAAGAATGAATATGATAGGCAGAAGAGAGAAGGCTTTTGCGTATATGAGTTAGATGGATTTACTGGTTTTGTTTTTTCGAACAAACTTGGATCAATTCATAATCCTCATTGCGTGAACTTAGCAATCAAGAGAATCTACGAAGCTTATAATGCAAAAGAAATTATTGATGCAAAGAAGCAGCACAGAGAACCAGTTATTATTCCACACTTCTCATGTCATCAATTGAGACATACCTTTTGTTCAAGATTGTGTGAGAACGAGATGAATGTGAAGGTTATCCAGGAGATCATGGGACATGCTAATGTCGAAACGACTCTCGATATTTATACCGAGGTCAACTTTAATAAGAAACAGGAATCATTAGAGGAATTATCCAAGAACATGGATTTCTTCTAGAAAACAATTGAACAAGATGGGAAGGAAAGTTCTCATCCTGCAATTCAAAGCTACTACAACAAACAACCTTGAAGTACATGTGTACTACAACAAAAAAGGCAATCTACAACGTATAGTACAACATTTCAGCAACGAGATATGAAGTGCTATACTCTATGATAAATAGTTTGGAATCCGTACAAAGCCTTCATTTAAAGAGATGTAAAGAGATATGAAGATGTACTTGCAACTATTCCCGACGATGAAGAGTTTGGAGAAGTAATGACTCATATGCATGTATCAATAT
>CAYYVJ010000045.1:0-17116 GCA_964475115.1 uncultured Lachnospiraceae bacterium | reverse complement strand
GCTGAAGCATTTATCAACTTCTTACTAGAACCAGAAATTGCTGTAATGAACTTTGAATATATTTATTATTCTACACCAAATAAGGCTGCAAAAGAATTACTAGATGAATCTTATCAAACAAACCCTGCAGTCTTTCCAGACAACTCTATCTTAGAGAAATGTGAAACTTTTAAATATCTAGGAGAAGATGCAGAAGAATTATATAGTACTTTATGGAAAGAAGTACGTTCAAATTAACACCAGGGATGTACCCGTCTTAGCATAACTAAAGACGGGTACTTTTTTTATTCTTTTTGAAGACAAATAAGATATACTATCGTTATAAAGATAAGAGAGGAAGGGAGGCGGAACTAATTAACAATGAGCAATATTATGAATATCTGATTGATACATATCAGAACTTAGTTTACTCCATCTGTTTTAAAATCGTAAGAGATTACTTTGAAGCTGAAGATCTTGCGCAAGAAACCTTCATATCCGCCTACAAACATTTATCCACCTTTGATCGGCAGTATGAAAAAGCATGGTTAAGCCGGATTGCCACTAATAAATGTCTTGATTTTATGAAACGAGCAGATCGTCAAAGTATACCCACCCAGGACGAATACTTCCTGACTCAGACAAACAAAGATCAATCACCAGAAGAAAATGTTCTTGAGCTTGAAATCCGAGAACAGTTAACACAGCGTTGTAACAATCTAAAATCTCCCTACCGCGAAATTGCGCTGGACTATTTCTACCGCGAACTATCTGCTACTGAAATTGCAGCTAATACAGGCAAAAACCTAAAGACAATCCAAACTCAGATCTACCGAGCCCGGGCACTATTACAGAAGAACTATCGAAAGGGGGAATTGATTAATGAATGAAATGACACATACTTCAAAAGCTGATTTTGATGCATTTAAGCGTGATTTAATGCAGCAAAAAGAGAAGGAAGCTTTCCTAGAACATATCTGCTCCTGCGATTACTGTTCAGAGCAATTTGCTATTTCGATGTCTGAAGTATTAATAGAAGCACCCAGGAATATGAAGGAAAATATTTTGATGGCAACAATGCGGCCAGAGGTTCAGCTTGCAATTAAAATCAAGGAAAGCTCAAAGCGTATGAAATTATTTCTTTATAGTTTGAAGGTTGGCGCTGCTACTATAGTTGCACTTCTTGTACTTCTACTAACAATGAATACATCAAATTTTCATGAATCTACAGCTTTTTCAAAGTCACCTTCCAATGCAACTATAACCAAGGAAGATAAAATCCCTCTGACTGCTGTTGTCAGAGATAATATGGATGCTTTCAGCAACAGGCTTTTAGTTTTATCAAATAATATTATGAATATGGAGGTCACTAATAATGACTAGAAAAAAAAATAGTTTTTTAACATTTTGTTTTTCCTTTTTACCAGGAGCAGGCCAGATGTATATGGGCTTTATGAAGCGTGGCATCAGCCTGATGTCAGCCTTTTTCCTACTAATATTTGTAACAGTCATTACCGGACTTGGTTCTTTAATGTTTGCAATGCCTATCCTATTTTTCTTTGCATTTTTTGATACCTTTAATCTTCGCGCAATGCCTGATGAAGAATTCTATGGAATGGAGGATAATTATCTTTTTATTAATGAGCTAGAGAAAGAGAAAGCAAGAATAATCCACACCAAATATCGTAACATTTTAGCATTGGCTTTGATTATCATTGGTTTTTCCATCCTTTGGAATAATGTTTATAGTATGGTTGAAGATTTTCTGCCTCAATATATCCAAAATATACTTTATCAATTTGGTCGCTACTTCCCTCAACTTATTATCGGGTTAGCTATTATCGCACTTGGAATTTATCTTATCCGAGGTAAGAAAATGGAGCTTGATTTAGATGAAAGCACATCTCTGCTTCAAGATAAAGGAGAATTTTAATCATGACGAAAACTCATAGAATCGGAACAATTACTCTTGGAGGTTTGTTGATTACCTTTGGACTACTTTTCCTCCTTCGTATTTTTATTACTAGCTTATCCTATGGTGTTATATTTAAGCTATGGCCAATCATTTTCATCTTACTTGGCATTGAAATACTCATTGCTAATTTCAGACAGAAGGAATCATCACTCATTTATGATAAAACTGCTTTTGCACTCATTATCATTCTCTCCTTCTTCGCTATGGGTATGTCAATTGTCGAATTTATCATTAACAATATTGATACTAACATTTTGCATCAGGTATATTTCTAATTTACTATTTCCACATTAAAAACAGCAATACACTTATTTTAAGACAACCTTACCATCTATCTTGGTAGGGTTGTTTTTATTATCTTGCAGCTTTTTATGCTAGAATAAATTATAAATTTCTAATTTTAATTAAATGATATAATTCTTTATCTTCCTTTGTTATTCTCGTCTTAAGTACTTCAATCATCTTTTTCCCTTCGGTGATAAAGAAATCCATATTATTATTTATTTTACTAGCCACATTATATTTGCTTTTAAACTCATTATACTCATTTGCTAAGTCACCCATTTCCTGGATGTATTGCTTTGTCATATTTTGAATCTTTTTATCATTACATTTAAGTAAATCAGGATATAGAAATCTGTCTTCTTCTAATAAGTGGATTTTTAATTGACCAGCTAGCTTACTTATATGTAATGCTACTACATTTGTATCAATAGAATGACTGTCTTTTCCTATTTCAGCTTCCAAAAAAACGATTTCATTTTTTATATTATCATGTTGACGATTAAGATTATCTAATTTTATCATTGCTACCTCCAAGTTTTTATAAATTCATTTTATAGCAGATGATGAATAAATTCTATGATTCAAATCACATTCTATAAAAGCATCCATAAACCTTTGAACAAGTGACTTATTGACCTTTTACTTTATAAAAACAGTTATTCTTTTATATCTCTTTTAATAAAATTTAGCCCTGATTCCGGCAATGATTCTACATCTATTACCTTTCCTAAAACTATGATCTCCGAATCTTCTTTTAGCTCTTCCACCCCATCATAATATTTTGCATATTCTGGATAACCCACCCTATTTATTACAATGTCTTCACATTAAAGTTTGATAGAAGCTTTTTATATTCTTCATCAAAAGTATTGTTCAAATCTTCTGAAACCAACTGACAATTGATATCATTAGCTCATTCATATATTCATAGCGCAATATTAATGCCTTTGAAACATTCGTATAATTTTCTGAGCGGAGACTCTCACTTTGATTGCCCCCATATAACTTCCCTCCTTTTATTTGTATATCGTCAAACCTTTCATTAATTTAAGGCTTAGAAAATATACTATATAAATTTCTAAGCCTTAAACTATATTAAACTCAATCGCCTAATTCATAATAGTATGTAAATGACAGCCCTGGTTTAGCTGTTATACTAGAGGTTGCACCCATAAAACCCACTGACCAAATTCCTTTTAATTTTAATATAAGAATATAAGAAAAAGCTTCTCAACTATTCTTTCCAAATACCAGTTTCATCAATGAAATATCCATCTGGTGTTTCTCTATTCACTACACAGTATTTTCCCCATACATAGACCCATTCATTATTTGATGTCTCTACCCAACCTGCATCATTTACTAATGCTCCATCTTGATTAAATAAATTCAAATTTCCTGTTTCTTTATTCCATATAAGTCCAGTCATCATATATCCTGCTTCATCAAATACATACCAATTATCATTAATGTATTCTGAACAATTATATAAATATGTTCCATCTGATATTTGATACCACCAGCCAATCTCATCCTGTTTCCAAGTCCCCAAAAGGCCATGGTAAACAGCGTCTTCTACCCATTTTCCATCTTCCCCAACATAATAGATAATCATCTCTGGTGTGTTACCTATTTTAAATATAACCCACTGATTTTCAACCATTGCACCATCAGAGCCCAGATAATAATTTTCCATCCATTTATTACGATACATGAGACCTTGTTCCGAAAAATAGTACCACTCCCCTCGAATATATTCCCAACCTGTAGCATAACTACCATTTTGTTTTTCAAACTTCCACACTGGTTTACCATCATAGCTAAAAGCATCTTTCTGCTCTTTCCACATTCCTTCTATTTCCATCGCAGATGAAACTATGACCGTAGACCAAAGCAAACCAACCATAATTCCTAATACAGTAATAACCTTCCTTATTTTCATAACTATCAGCCTCTTTCTTTCATACAAAATATATTTCAACTATATTATATGTAAACTAAGAGTGTTATCTCCAAAATGTTGCATATTTTTTTGGTACTGACCAATATGTTCTAGTTGAAAGAGTTATTCCTTGACTAGGGTTTGGTGCATGTACTATAGAATCCGATGTTCCATTTATAGTTCCTGCATAGAATGCGACATGTCCAATATCTACACCATTATTACAATAAAAGACTAAATCTCCTGGTTGCAAATTACTACTTGAAATACTATTTGCAGCGGCATATTGAAGTGAAGCTGTACGAGGAGTCGATATACAATACATCTGATGTATCAAATATACGTAACCCGAACAATCCGTACCATTGGTAAGACTATTTCCACCAAACACATAAGGATTACCTAGATATTTTAATGCTTCCGATATCATTTTGGTACCTGTATTATCTACATATTTCCCATCTGCACCAAAGTAGTTATACTCTTCACTAATCAATATCCAATGTGTTTGCATTGCTCCACTACTATTGAAATAATATTGATTGCCACTTATTGTATTCCATCCAGTTACCATTGCGCCAGAACTATTACAATAATAATAGTAACCCCCATCATTTACCCAACCTGTTACCATCCAGCCTTCCGACTCAAAGTAATACCATTTTCCGTTAATGTACTCCCAATCACTTGTTGTATAACTACCATCACTATGACGATACCACCATCTACTTCCAGATTGAATCCATTCACCTGCTATAGACTGTAAAGAAAATCCAATTTTCTCTTCACTATCAATTGCTTGATCTTTCATATTTGAAATATCAATTACATCCCATTCGAAATCAAGTTACTCATCATAATCAATAAATTCAAAATCTTCTTTCACATCATCAACTGATTCATATTGTTCTACTATTTCTTCTACTGTGTCTTCTAACTCAAACTGTTCATTTGCCAAAATAGGATTACTAAAAAGAACAGAAGCCATTAATATAAGTAGTATAATACTTAACATTTTCATCTTTTTCATATGATTTCCTCACCTTTCTTTAAATTGATTTTTCCTAGTCTCTATGATACTTTTGGTAACTTCATCATACACTAAAATCTTCCACTGTGCCGTCATATGTCATAAATAGCAGGATAAATGTAATAACTGGTACGCAAGACTTCAATAATGTTGCAATTGAGGATGTTGCAATTGAGGTGTTGCAATTAGGAATGGAAATAATATAACAAAGATATAACAAACTTTATAAATTTCCAGCAAATAGTACAGCCGTGATAGAAAAAACATCTGCTGTATGAGCAATTTCCACTCTACCCTGATATTTTTTTACCGTATTTTTGACATTTGAAAGACCTATTCCATGATTTTCCTTATCTGCCTTACTAGTAACAATCTTACCATCTTTATAAGAGATAATTCCTTCGAAATAGTTACTCATCTTTATTACAAAAAGCCCCTTCATATAGTGCATCCCAAAATCAATTTCTCTTTTAGATTCCTCTACTTCAGAAACTGCATTTATGGCATTATCAAATAGATTTCCTAATATTACAGTCATATCAAAAGAGCTAATATTCAGTCTTTCTGGAACAGAAACTTCTATTTTTACTTTTATTTTCTTCTGCTCTGCTTCCTCTACTTTAAAATTTACTATACTATCTGTAATTAAATTACCTGAACTTAAGACCACTTTTTTATTATCAAAAGCATTTAGAGCTTCTTGTAAATACTCATTTATTTTATCAATCTCTTTTTTTTGATTTAGGGATTGAATAACGTATAAGTGATTAATCAAATCATGACGAACAGCTCGTGTATTTTCAATTGATGTTTTCATGGTTTCAAATTGTTTTTCATAAAAATGATTCTGCTGCATTACTATCTTTTCCGCCATTCTGCTCTCTAGGGCAATCACTACATTCTCATAAAAGGAAAATGCCACAATATTAATTCCTAATAAAAATATAATACACAAGATTACTTGTAGAACAGAAAGCCTATCTGCTGTAAATAAAGTTGTGATAATAAACAAGCTTGCCATTGGGATTGTTAGGATTCCAATCCAATAAGAAGGGGTTACAATCTCCCCATTTATTATTTTCTTATAATTCTGTAAAACAAGTACACCTAAATAGGAAAACATTTGAACACTCACGATTCCCAAAATGGATGAATAATAGTTTTTATTAAATTCGGGAAAGTTAATATAGCCTGTTACTAATGCTACGATACTTTCAATACATAAAAGAATAATATAAATTAGTACTGAGGAGAGAATTTTCTGCTTTAGACCTGCCTTATAGTTAAATGACAACAGAAAAAATCCCAGTAAATTACTTATCATCATTATAATAGGCACATTTATCGTTAAATATATACCATTTCATAAGTAGTAAGCTCCATCTATTTCCTCTCATTCGCATATAGTATTAGGGTCGCTAAAACTTCTTCTTTCTTTTGCCTACTAATGGGCAAAACCTCATTGTTAGACACAGTGATTTCACTATGGGTAAACATAATAATATGAGCATAGTTTACTAAATAGGACTGATGAGTAAAAAGAAAATGATATTTTTCCAGCCTAGAATATACTTCCTTTATTTTTCCATAAAAGAAATCTTCTCCATCGGTAGTAACTATCCTTATTTGTCTGCCTTTTGCTTCAAAATACAATATTTTTTTAATTTCCTTTTTATATAACTCATATGTTTTTTTATAGGTAAAACTCTGCGCTGATCTAGCAGACAGGTCTATTGCTTTTTCAATGTCAGCTATCACCTTCTCTGCCTCTAGGGGTTTATGTAAAAAATGCATGGGTCTAATATCAAATAATTGCTCATAATAATTGTCTTTTGCTGATATATAGACAATAAATGTCTCTTCATTTTTCAATTCATTTCGTATAAACTTTCCTACTTTTATCCCATTCATAAGCTTTAACTCAATATCTAAAAATAGTAAATCAAACTTTTCCCCTGTTTTCATGTGCTTACATAATTCTTCTCCAGAAGAAAATGTCTCTACCTCTAGTGTTTCTAAACAATTCTTACTATAATCTAAAATAATATCTTCTATTTCTGTACAGATATTTTTTTCATCATCACATATTCCAATACGAAACATAGACTTATACTCCTCTCAAGTTCCTATAATCATTTAACCCTTCACTTAAATTATATAGGAATATCTTCCATTTCTCAAGGTGACATAAATGTCCTTTTTCTTCTATTTTTCTTTTCTTTCTTATGTTATAATTCAAAGCGGACTGTTTATTGACTAACTAAATAAGGAGCTTTTTATATGAAGATAAATTACAAGAAGACTATTTATGCCTGCTTTATCGGATATATCGTACAGGCTATTATAAACAATTTTATTCCACTCTTATTTTTGACCTTTCAAGCAAGTTATGGGATACCGCTGACAAAGATAACTTTACTAGTTACCATAAACTTTGGTGTACAAATGCTGGTAGACTTATTGTCTATGACTTTTGCAGATAAAATTGGATACCGTGCATCCATGATTATTGCACATTTATCTACTACTGTTGGTCTCATATCTTTGACCATATTACCTGATATGTTTTCCGACCCTTTTATAGGCTTATTAATCTCAGTAATGATTTATGCAGTAGGTGGCGGACTTTTAGAGGCTTTAGTCAGTCCCATTGTAGAAGCTTGTCCAACAGATAATAAAGAAAAAGCTATGAGTTTATTGCATTCTTTTTACTGCTGGGGACATGTAGGAGTTGTATTACTTTCTACTATCTTCTTTAAATTATTTGGTATAGAAAACTGGAAAATCATGGCCATAATATGGGCTATCATTCCATTCCTTAACACTTTTTTATTTGCACTCGTTCCAATTGCTTCCCTCATGGAAGAAGGTGAAGCTGGATTCACCTTAAAGGAATTATTTTTAAATAAACTATTTTGGGTATTTATGCTGATGATGGTCTGTGCTGGTGCTTCTGAACAAGCTGTCAGTCAGTGGGCATCCACTTTTGCAGAAAAAGGCCTTGGAATCAGCAAGGCATTAGGAGATCTAGCGGGTCCTATGACATTTGCAATCCTTATGGGAATATCTAGAGTTTTTTATGGGAAATATGGAGAAAAAATAGATTTAGAGAAGTTTATGACGTACAGTACATTCTTGTGTATTGCTTCCTATTTATGTATCGCACTTGTTCCAATCCCTGTTTTTGGACTGATTGGATGTGCCATAACTGGATTGTCTGTAGGAATTATGTGGCCTGGAACATTCAGCATGGCATCTGCTGCCATGAAAAAAGGAGGTACTTCTATGTTTGCTTTTATGGCTTTAGCTGGTGACTTAGGTTGCTTAGCTGGACCTACCCTTGTAGGAATGTTATCCAGTAGATTTAATGATAATTTAAGAATAGGAATATTAATAGCAATTGTATTTCCAGTGGTACTGCTTGCATTCAATAGAGTCAAAAAATCCGTCTAAACTAAATTATTTTTAGTCTAGACGGGTTTTTTACCTATAGCTCCCCTTCTTCAGGTTCTTATCCTTATACATATTCTTGTCCGCCCTTTGGAAGGTATCATTTAGTGATATATCATACTTAGGATTATACACAGCATATCCTGATGCAATAGACATGTTCTTTGCAAAGTATACTCCGTTTAGGCCTTCTACTCTCTTATTCATTTTATCCTCAAGTGATCTGAAATCTGATTTCAAGACATTCGTCATAATAGCACAGAACTCATCTCCACCAATACGATAGACGGTCCCATACTTGCCAAATACATCCTGTATGACTTCACTACTAATAATAATGTAGTAATCCCCTACACTATGCCCGTACAAATCATTGAATTCTTTCAAGTCATTTAAATCAAATACAGCCACACCATATTCAGAATAATCTGCCTGTAGGATAGCATTTATATCTTCTTGAAAAGCTGTACGGTTATGTAATTGAGTGATTGGATCATGAGATGCAATCTGCTTAATACGATCTAACTGCTCATTTGTTTGGATTAATTTTATGGATCTATTTACAGCAAGATATAATAACACAAAAATATAACTTAATATTCCAAGCTTGGTAAAAACAGAGTTGTCTTTTGAGTGGAATGCATAATATCTATAAAAATCAGCAAATATACAAGCAAATAAGAAAAGCATGGAAAGTAAATGTGTTTTTGCCATATCTTTCAACTTGTCTTTTCCAAAAACAAGTTCTTTTGTATTGGTAAATATAACCATTCCTGCAGAAATTGAAAGTAGCACATGATACACAATTATAGTTTCTTTAAAATCACCAATGCCCAAAACTTGCAAGACAATCGTAATGAAAATATCAGCCAAACTTATAATAGCTAAAAGATTAAAAAACCTACTCTTTTTTGAATCATAGATTTTTCCAATATAGGTCATTAATGGGATATATGTTAATTTCAAACCAATATACGTTATCTGACTATTTAGTATATGATTTCCTAAGAACAGTGGAATAATATCAAGTTCTGCAAGAGACCAAATTGAAACCATAACAGATAAAAATCCTAGCAATTTTATATATTCTGATACTTCTAACTTTCTTTTATATATAAAAGAAGAAAGAAGTAATAATATACCCAAAACAAATAAGATTGCACACAAAAACAAGGATATAGCATTTGACCTCATAATATATCCTAAAAGTGCTTCACTTCTTCCAAAAAGAAAATCTGGAGTAAAACCAGCCACCTTATTATAAGAAGGTGTTAATGTAATCTTTATATTTGAGCCTACATTTCCTTTATCTAAGCGAATAAAATGCCATCCATTGCCAGGTGTTTTACTGATAGAATCTTCTTTTGTTTTAAATTCATACACCAATTTATTCCCAATAAACACTTCTACTGACTGGTGATTTGTATAAAAAAGAATACTATCCCCATTCTTAATATCGCTTGGCAGTAACTTTTCATAAGTTACCTGTGATCTTGTCTTATTCTCTATTTTGGTAGGTATTTTATTATAGGATGTTGTGCTACCATCTACACTAATATCCCAATTGTTATTGTAGTTACACATGTATTTATCTACTGTAGATTTAGAATTGTTATCGAAAAAAGAGAGCATAATAAAAACGAATAATATACTCAAAACAACCTGAACTCTATAGGCTTTTATTAATTTCAAAGAAGCACCCCCAAGATTACATCCTTTTTTATATAGTACTATCTTACTATAATATATCAAAAAGTTTCACAATATGCTAGTGTTATTTCAAGAACATAAGCAAATCAATTAATTAATATAAAAAAAGCTCTGAAAACCTCCTTTCAGGATTAACAGAGCTTCCTATTATATTAATTATTTTTCTTTAACCTTTCTATGATTTTATCCCTTGTATAAGCACCCAAAAACTTTTTATCTTCTTTTTCTAAGTCGTTCGGATAAATTGCTTGACCAAATTCTATATGTACACTCGCCTTCCTTACACTCGGAAAATGATTTTCAAAAATATCTGCTGTACGATTCATGGCTATAGGTATAATAGGACAGCCTGTTTTTTCTGCCATTTTTAAACTGCCCTCTTTAAAAGGAAGGAGTTCTTCCTCTAAACCTTTATTTCTAGTTCCTTCAGGAAAAATACAAATAGATATTCCGGATTTTATCTTTTCTATTCCTTCTAAGATAGTCTTTAATCCTTCTCTAATGTCTTTCCGGTCTAAGAACAAGCAATTTACAAGTCTCATCCATACACTTAAAAATGGAACTTTCTCCATTTCCTTCTTTGCCACAAAACCAGTCAAGCCAGGTACTAATGTATATAAAATTACAATATCAAAATAGCTCCTATGATTACCTACATATAGGACTGCTTGATCCTTGGGAATGTTTTCTATGCCTTCCACTGTTATTTTAGTGCCAGCAATGAATAAGACTACTTTAAAAGCCCATTGGACAATAGCTAGAGATATCTTATGTCTTAATGATAAGTTGAATTTTCCAATTATGAATAATGCAATCCATGCTAAAATGCCAAGCAGAAAAAACGAAACTAAAAATAGTACAATAAGCAAAAAACGAATCATAAATTGTATCCTTTCTATTCCATATATTAATGTGTTAAAGCTAAATATCTAATTCAAATAACTGTTCTCTTAATTTCTTTAAATCGATTTCAATAATCTCCCATATTAGATTTAAGTTTATTCCTTCATAATCATGAACTATTCGGTTTCTTAATCCTTTCATTTTATACCAAGGAATATGAGGATATTCTTTAACATACTCATTGTTCAGCTTGTTAGCTAACTCTCCTATTTGACTCAAATTAAATACACAAGCTTCCACCATCATGCTATTGTCTTTAAATTCAACATAGGTAACTTGACTTGTGTATTTTAGAATAGAATCAATATAATTAATTATCTTTTGGATAATCTTTTTCTCTTTCATAAATTACTAGCCCCCCATCTTCAATTTCCTTGCTTATTAACGAATTTGGTTCTATATGTGATTTATCAATCAAGTCTATATCTCTACCCAAAGTGTTTACAAGGGTTTCAAGTAACCCCACGAAATCTAATCCTTTTAATTTACCATTTGTATCAATATATAAGTCGATATCACTATTATCAATCGCTCTTCCATTAGCAAAAGATCCAAATAATATGGCCTTACTTACTGGATAGCTTTTCAAAATTGGAATAGCAATTTCTTTTATTCTATCAATTGTAATAAAATCTATAGTCATTTCCCTAACCTCCTTACACGAATAAGCTATCATGATTTGAAGCTTCTTTAAACTAATTATACGTGATTCCCAATCCTTTCGCAACCAAAATTAAGCTAGTAGGAAAGTTGCGTTTTTCTACTAGCTCAAGTCATCTATCTTATAAAGCATCTACCAAAGCAATACAGTTCCTACTTCTGTTTCTTCTTCTTTATCAAATACGATTACATTTCCAAATCCCATACATCCATCTACTTCTGTTTGATCTGTTGGTGTGTTAACCTCTTGATGGCAAATGATTACAATATATGTTTTATCCCCTACTTGAATCTTAAGTGATTCTGCCCAGCTTTCAGGATGGAAAGTATTTTTAAAATTTGATTTAACTGAAAGCCTTTCTATTTGTATCTTCTCGCTGAGAAGATTATTCTCAATGTTATCATGAGTTTTTCCATGAATGACAGTTATTAGAGAGGCAAAACCCTTTCTTTTTAAATTCACTTTAATGGTTTCATTGGCATCTGCCTGATTATAGTTTCTTGAAAGTCTTGTTTTGATTTTTTCAGTTGTAATATCTGGAGTAACAAAATAAAAATCAGCTCTTGCCTTTTCTCCTATATAAGATGCTTCTGCTCCATTTAACTCCACTTTTCCCAAATTGTTAAAGTGGAAATATTGCTGATATTCATGTTCTCCACTACTATACATTTCATCTACGATAATATAGATGTCAGGTTTTATATGGATAATCTTTCGATTTACAAAAACACCTTCCTTCATATCCATATATCCTAAGTGTCCACCTTGAACAAACTCATATTTTTCTAAAAAGTTATGCTTTTGATTTACAGGCTGGGATACTTTAGAACATTCCCAGGAGTCTTTACATATAGTAAAAAATTTATTATCCACAGTAATGGTATTATGAGCAGTAGGATCTTTAAATTCAAACCTCTCTGGTCCAGTTACATAGTTATAACGTCCAGCATCCATTAGTACATCTTCTCCATTTATAACCAAATCAATATGTAGCTTATCTGAGTGTCCATGTCCTGCTCCAAGAGTTCCACAATGAAAATGAAGTAAATTAGCCTTTTCTCCCCAATCAGAACGCATATAATAGTTTCCACTATCTGTTAATGCCACTGATGAAAAATCTGGTTCCCTTTTTTCCATCTCCTCATATTCTTTTGCCGCCTTTATCCCTAAATCCCACACACTCTCAAAATCCAGCCTATCAAATCCGGCAAATTTTAAAACAGGGTCTTTAAATAAATATGCGCCTACACTGATTAAATCTCTTATATCTGTATCATCGCTGTCTCCGTTCATAAACTGGTGATGATTAGGCTTTTTCCAAGAAACATTTGCATAAGCCATTTTGCGAACACGTTCTAGTATTGTTTTAGGTACTTCTACACCATTTCGAAATGCTAAAATTAGAACATCTAGATAACAATGGTATACTTCATTATGATACATCGGAGATTGTTCCCATTGAACACCATCATTCATGATCTGTAGTCTGGATTCTACCTCTAAATTCTTGAGAGCAATTCTAGCATACTCTTTTGTTTGTTCACTCTGTGGTAATGTCATAGCAATCTCAAACAAGCCATGATTTTCTATTACACCCCAGTTACTCATGAGTTTATAGGGAGAGTGCGACTCCACAATATAATCTGCGTGTACAATCAATGTCTTATAAAAAGAATCCACCACTTCATCTGTTAGATATGGACTATCCTGAAAGAAGCGAAATGCCTTTGACCAATATTCACCTCTTAGCCCTGCCTCAATGCTTCTCCAAGTAGTTCCTTTTCTTTCATCTGTTAAAGGTTCCTTTTTTATCCAATCCATTAAAAGCTCTGTAAATGTCTTAGCATACTTTTCATCCCCTGTTATTGCATAAGCCTGCCCAAGACAAATGAAATAACGATGTCGGTTAAATTGGAAGATAAATTCCGGATCATCACCGGGCATATAATCCCACTTAACCTCGTCCTTAAAGATTACAGGTTCATAGGTTCTCTCCATATCCCATTTCAAATCAAAAAGGAATTCCTTTCGGCACACTTCGTCTGCAACCCTTAAAATATGCTCCATATCCTCCTTGCAGTATTCCTTACAATACTCCCCAATGAGCTTCATATCATCAAAAAAATAATATTCATTTCCTCTATCAAAGAATTCTTTTTTCGTCATAATCCATACCACCTTTATCTACCTTTTTTACCAATAAAGATTCCAGTCTTTAGAAAGCCTTGTTAATGCTTCCATATAGAAATAATCTCCCCAAGAGTTACATTCATCTACACCATAATGATTACATGTATTATATGGTGAACGCTTAGAATAAGTACTATGAAGAACTAAACCATTGGAATTCTTCATATCCTTTACTGCATAATTATCTATTAAAGATTTCATAATCTGTCTTGCGACTTCCCTGTAATAGTTTGCATCCTCTTCATCCAAATACTTTGACATTTCTAACATGCCACAAACTACAATAGAAGCACTAGAGGAATCTTTTGGCTCACTAGAATCGTCCGTAAATTCCAAATCCCAGTAAGGCACTAAATCCTTAGGTAGATGAGTTAGGAAATACTCTGTTACATGTTTGAAAATTTCAATATATTCTTTACGTTTCGTATATTTATAGGCCAAAGCCATTCCATATATTCCCCATGATTGTCCTCTTGCCCATGCAGAGCCATCTCTATACCCTTGGCATGTTTCTCCATGGTCAGGCTCTCCCGTTTCCATATTAAAGAAAAATGTATGCCATGTAGAGTAGTCCTCACGGATTACATTTTTTATAGTCGTATGAATGTGTTTTTCAGCTATTTCTTTATATTTTGCTTCACCCGTCTCTTCAGAAGCCCAGTATAATAAAGGTAGATTTAGTAAACAGTCGATAATTAACCTATGATTTTCAGGAGCATCCATAGCTCCCCAAGCTTGAATAAACCCTCCAACAGGGTGATACCTAGAAATAAGTTGATCTGCAGCTTTTATAGCCGCTTCTTTTCCTTTCTCACTTCCGATTAATTTATATCCAGCCACACAGGAAGGGGAATATAAAAATCCCATATCATGGTGGTCTACTGCTATTTTATTATTAATTCTATCTAGAAAGCTATCAATTTGAATCTCTCCAGCATTTTTCAAACGATCATCCTTAGTATATTCGTATGCAAGCCAGATTTCGCCTGCCCAAAATCCAGTTGTCCAATAATCATTGGGAATTGGTTTATAAAAATTATTTTCGCTATAGGCATTTTGAAATGAATCTGTAAATTCTTTTAAGTTACCTATAATTTGCTGGGAAGCAAAATCCATTGCCCCCTCAATCTCTTTGGATGTTATCTTAGTCATCTTCTCAAATGTAATGAAATTCAATGGTTCTATTCTCCTCTCGTACCTTTTATAACTATTATATTATCCTTTTATACCAGTAGAAGCAATACCTTCCACAAAAAATTTCTGCAAGCATAGAAATACAATTACAACTGGAATCAGTACAACTACTGATGCTGCCATAATCAACCCATATTCTGATGAATATTGAGTAATAAACATTCGCAAACCAATTTGTATTGTTTTAAGTTCTTGCTTAGATAAGTAAAGCATAGGACCTAAGAAATCATTCCAAGTATTTACAAAAGTAAAAATAGTTAAAGTAGAAAGCGCTGGTTTTGATAGCGGCAACATAATTTCTAAATAAATTCTATATTCACTCATTCCATCAATTCGAGCAGCCTCACATAGCTCATCAGGTATACTCATATAAAATTGTCGTAACAAAAATACTCCAAATGCGGAAAAAGATTGCAGGCATATCAAAGCCAAATGTGTATTATTTAAATTAAAACCTCTCATCATAATAAATTGTGGAACCATATAAACTTGCCAAGGTACTGCTATCGTTCCTATATAACATAAAAATAGTGCATTTCTCCCTCTAAAATTCAACTTTGCAAATGCATACGCTGCAAAGCTGCTGGTTAACAATTGCATAAATGTTACGATAACCGTTATTTTAGTTGTGTTTTTAATAAATGTTAATAATGGTATGGTCGTCCAAATATCTTTATAATTCTTCCAACGTGGATTACTAGGTATCCACTCTATCGGATATCGAAAAACATCTTTATCTAGTTTCAGTGATGATGAAATCATCCATACAAATGGTAGTAACATCGCTAATGAAATGATTATTAAAACTATGTATAAGAATATTTTGCTTATTTTTATTCCATTTTTTCTTTTCAATTTGTTTACCTCCTTACAATCCCAATTTTTTCTTAGTAATTTACAAATTTCTTTTCTCCTCTAAACTGTATTATGGTTACCATTAGTACTAGAATGAAAAGAATCATCGATATAGCACTTGCATATCCTAAATCCCAAGAAATAAATGCGGTATTATAAATGTGATAAACCAAAACTAAAGTTGCATCTCCAGGTCCGCCTTGTGTAATCATATAAATTTGATCATATACTTTAAAGCAAGATATTGTCAGCATAATAGATACAAAAAATGTAGTTGGGGATAGCATTGGCCAAGTAATATTTTTAAACTTTTGCCACCCATTTGCTCCATCTAAGCCCGCTGCCTCATAAAGTTCTCCAGAAATACTTTGTAGACCAGCAAGATAAATAATCATATAATATCCCATATTTTTCCACACACTAAATAAAATTACAGTAATCATTGCAAAGTCTTTGTCTGCTGCCCATCTTGGTGGCTTTTCAACTCCTAATTTCATCAAGATCATATTTACCGGGCCATAGGAAGGATTAAAAATCATATTCCACACAACTGCCACTGCTACTAAAGAAGCTACATATGGAAAGAAGCTTACTGTACGAAAAAAGTTTCTTCCTTTCACTTTTTGATTTAATATAACAGCTAATCCAAGAGAACATATTAAAGTAAGAGGTACTGTTCCAACAGCATACACAATGGTATTAATCAATGACTTCTTAAAATATCTATCTGTGCCTAAACGAATGAAATTGTCAAGACCAGCCCAAGTAATCGTGTTATTTCCATCCCAATTTAAAAAGGCAAGAATAAATGCAAACAAAATTGGACCCAGTGTAAAGATTACGAATCCTAAAAAATTGGGTAACAAAAAGGAATATGCAACGAGAGCATTTCTTTTTTCTCTTTTTGTCATTTTCATAGAAATTGTCCTCCATTTCAACTTC
>CAYYVJ010000044.1:0-17153 GCA_964475115.1 uncultured Lachnospiraceae bacterium | reverse complement strand
AATACATATTTTCTGCACCAATATGGATATTAGATCCTTTTGCTGCTTCCATAGCTGGAATAATAGAAATAGCTGGTACACAAAAAACTACATCTACATCATCATTTGCTACTAATGGTTTTAATTCATTGATTAGTTTCACAGTTTCACTTGGAGTCTTATTCATCTTCCAATTTCCTGCAATTATTTTTCTACGCATACTTATCCCTTTCTACATTAAAGTTAGTATCACTGTAAATTGCAATGATACTAACTAGTTTATGATTTCTTATTTATCGTTTGCTGCTACAACACCTGGAAGTTCTTTACCTTCTAAGAATTCAAGAGAAGCTCCGCCACCTGTTGAAATATGTGTCATCTTATCACCATAGCCTAAGATATTTACAGCTGCAGCAGAATCACCACCACCGATGATAGTAACTGCATCAATTTCTGCTAATGCCTTTGCTACTGCAATGGTACCATTTGCAAAGTTAGACATTTCGAATACACCCATAGGTCCGTTCCATACTACTGTTTTGGCATTCTTAAGTGCATCCGCATAAATTTCACATGTTTTAGGTCCAATATCAAGACCCATTTCATCTGCAGCCATGTCTTTTTCTGATACACGGAAAGGAACTTCATTAGAGAATTCTTTTGCTACGATAGTATCAATCGGAAGTAAAAGTTGAACATTTTTAGCTTTTGCTTTTTCTAACATTTCTTTTGCATATTCCAAGTAATCTCCTTCAACTAATGATTTACCAATTTCTTCGCCTTGAGCTTTTGCAAAAGTAAAGGACATACCACCACCGATAATCAAAGTATCAACTTTATCTAACAAGTTATTAATAACGGAAATTTTAGAAGAAACTTTAGAGCCACCTAAAATAGCTACGAAAGGTCTCTCTGGATTATTTACCGCATTTCCTAAGAAATCAATTTCTTTTTGCATTAAATAACCTACTACTGCAGTTTCAACATATTCTGTTACACCTACATTTGAGCAGTGTGCTCTATGTGCTGTACCGAATGCATCATTTACAAATACATCTGCTAAAGAAGCTAAATCTTTACTAAACGCCTCGCCATTCTTTGTTTCTTCTGCTCTATAACGAGTATTTTCAAGTAAGATTACATCGCCATCTTTCATCGCCTCTACAGCTGCTTTTGCATTGACTCCTACTACTTCTGGATCTGCTGCAAATTTAACTTCTTGACCTAATAATTCTGCAAGACGAACAGCAACTGGTGCTAGAGAAAGGGAAGGAACTGCCTCTCCTTTTGGTTTACCAAGATGAGAACAAAGAATTACTTTTCCTCCTTCTGCAATTAATTTCTTAATGGTAGGAAGAGCCGCTACTAGACGGTTTTCATCTGTTATTTTACCTTCTTGTAATGGTACATTAAAGTCACAACGAACTAGGACTCTTTTTCCTTTTACTTGAATATCATCCACTGATTTTTTATTTAGCATTCCAAATGCCTCCTTAAAGTATTATTTCATAAAAATAGGTCCAGCCCTATAAGTCTACCCTACAAGACTGGACCCATATAGGATCTTATACTATTTTCAAATACTATCTGAAAATTAAGCTAATTCAGAGAAATATTTGATTGTTCTAACCATTTGGCTAGTGTATGAATTTTCATTATCATACCAAGAAACAACTTTTACTAAAGTTTTTCCATCACCAAGATCTGTTACTCTTGTTTGTGTTGCATCAAATAATGAACCATAAGAAATTCCAATAATATCAGAAGATACTAATTCTTCTTCTGTATATCCATAAGAATCATTTGCTGCTGCCTTCATAGCTTTGTTTACATCTTCAGCAGTTACAGTAGCTTCTACAACAGCTGTTAATTCTGTTAATGAACCAGTTACTACAGGTACACGTTGAGCAGCACCATCTAATATACCAGCTAATTCAGGAATAACAAGTCCGATAGCCTTAGCAGCTCCTGTTGAGTTAGGAACGATGTTTGCTGCAGCTGCACGAGCTCTTCTTAAATCTCCTTTTGGATGAGGTCCATCAAGAGTCATTTGATCTCCTGTATAAGCATGAATTGTTGTCATAAAACCTTTTTTAATTGTAGCTAATTTATTCAAAGTGTCAGCCATAGGTGCTAGACAGTTTGTTGTACAAGAAGCTGCAGAAATAATTGTATCTTCTGCTTTTAATGTATTTTCATTAACACCAAATACTACTGTTGGAAGATCATTTCCAGCTGGCGCAGAAATAACTACCTTTTTAGCTCCTGCATTAATATGTGCTTGTGATTTGTCTTTTGAAGTATAGAAACCTGTACATTCAAGTACAACATCTACTCCAACTTCTTTCCAAGGAAGATTAGCTGCATCTTTTTCTGCATAGATTTTAATTTCTTTTCCATCAACTACGATAGAAGATTCTTTTGCTTCTACCTTATCAGCTAATGCATATCTACCCTGTGCTGAATCATATTTTAATAAGTGCGCTAACATTTTAGGGTTAGTTAAGTCATTTATCGCTACTACCTCATAACCCTCAGCACCAAACATTTGTCTGAATGCAAGACGTCCAATACGTCCAAAACCATTAATTGCTACTTTTACTGACATTTTAATTCCTCCTATTTGATAAAATTCATTATATGCTGAAAAACAGCTCATAAAGACTACTTGTTTAAAAGATTGTTAAAATAAAAACCAACCTATCACTATTCTACATAATATAGCCATAAATTTCAAGTTAATTTTTAAATATATTTTAACATAATCATTAATGAAAAGTGATATCCTGGCAAGCATTGAATAACAGGGCAAGATATAAAGTCGTTATTGTTGACATTTTCCTTTTTGTATCCTACAATTTCTTTTAATAAGAAGCAAGCCATTTAAAAGGGGGAACTACAATGAAATATGATTACCATATGCACTCCAGTTTTTCTGCAGATTCTGACAGCGACGCGGTTGATATGATTGAGCAAGCCATCAAGCTAGGTCTAAAAGAAATCTGCTTTACAGAGCATCAAGATTTTGAATATCCGAACATTTATCCTGGCTCACCTATCTTCACATTAGATACAAACACATATATTCAGCAATTAAATGAACTAAAAGAAAAATATAAAAATCAAATAAGTATAAAAACAGGCGTAGAACTTGGTTTACAACCTAATATTACCCAAATATTAAAGGAGTATACAAGTAGCTATTCATTCGATTTTATTATTGGGTCAATTCATTTGGCCAACGGTGAAGATCCATATTATCCAGATTTTTGGAAAGGTTATGAACAACATGATCGAATCAGACAATATTATGAATCTATGCTAGCATGCGTTAGATCTTATAAAGATTTTGATGTTTGCGGACATTTGGACTATCTTGTACGATACGCCCCAGTTAAAAGCAATGAAGATATCTACTCTACACATTCAGATATAATTGATGTCATTTTAAAAGAGCTAATTGTTTCTGGAAAAGGGATAGAAATAAACACATCCGGATACCGCTATGGATTAGGACATTCAAATCCTCACGAAGATATGCTAAAAAGATATAAAGAACTTGGTGGAGAAATTATAACTATTGGCTCTGATGCCCACAAACCAGAACATATTGCAGCTGATTTTGCTCTTGCAAAAGAAGTCTTAATAAAAAGTGGATTCCGCCACTTTACCATCTTTAGTCAGCGAAACCCACAGTTTATATCAATAAATGAAATATAATTACTTTTCTAGAAACAAGTGCCTTGGCAATCCATCTACCATGATAGGAGTTAATTCTGCTTGAATAAGTGGTTTAATATATCCTTTAAACTCAGGACAAACATTGTCACCTTCTTCGTTAATCCACTCACGAGGCACTTTCTTTTCTATATTTGCTATTTTGTGAACATCATAGATATCTGTAATACAAAGATAAGGATCATCGGATACTCTTTTTAATATAACCATTTTCCCAGATTCCCCCTCAAAAGCCGCTTTTACTGCTGCTCCTCCAACCTGAAATGCTTCTGTTATATCTACTCTAGATACCATATGTGATGCACATCTTTGAAGGGTACTTAATTCAATAGACCTAGTCTTACATCCAATCTCCGCCATTATCTTTTGCGCCAAATACCTTCCAGCACCATTTAAGGTTTTATGTCCAAAAGAATCTACTTGACTTACGAAATCTGTTTGTTCACATACATATTGTCCATTTTCCAATTTAATTCCTTCTGATACGGCTATTACTAAAGATTTTTTATATTTCTGTATATCCCTAACCTTTTGAATAAATTTACTTATATCAAACGGAACTTCTGGAAGATAAATCAAGTCTGGACCATCGCAATCTTCACATCCTGCCAAAGCTGCTGCTCCTGTTAACCATCCAGCATTTCTACCCATTATTTCAACAATTGTTACACTAGGGGTATCGTATACCAAACCATCACGCATAATCTCTTTTACTGTCGAAGCAATGAACTTTGCAGCACTTCCAAACCCAGGTGTATGATCTGTTACAGCTAAATCATTATCTATGGTCTTTGGTACTCCCATAAACCTGATTTTACTATTTATTTCTTTCGCATAATCAGATAATTTTTTTATAGTATCCATGGAATCATTACCGCCAATATAGAAAAAATATTCAATCTCAAGTTTTTTTAATATAGAAAATATCTTTTCATAGGTATCCCTATTTTCTGAAACCTCAGGAAGCTTGTACCTACAAGAACCCAAGAAAGATGATGGAGTACGTTTTAGTAATTCTATGTCCAAATCATTTTTTATATGTTCTGATAAATTCATATACTTTTCATCTAACAAACCCTGAATCCCATAGCGCATTCCATATATTTTATCTGCACCTCTATCTTTTGCAGTTTTATAAACTCCTACAAGGCTTGCATTAATTACTGCAGTTGGTCCACCAGATTGTCCAACTATAACATTTCCTTTTAACTTTTCCATTTCATATCCTCCACTTATTTTACAATAGTATTTCTAACAACTCTTCTTTTGATAAAGTTGTAAAAGAACCCAATTCATCTGAAATCACTTGATTTGCTAATTGATTTTTGTTTTCTTGTAATTTCAGAATATTTTCTTCAATTGTGTTTTTTGTAATCAATTTAAATACAGCAACTTTTTTCTTCTGTCCTATTCTATGAGCACGATCCGTTGCTTGATTTTGGGCGGCAAGATTCCACCAAGGATCATAATGAATAACAAAATCTGCTCCCGTAAGATTCAGACCAGTTCCACCTGCCTTTAAGGAAATTAAAAATATACTTGTATTATCATTGTTAAACTTTTCAGCCATTTCAAATCTATCTTTTTTAGGTGTTGCTCCTGTTAAAATAAAATAGGAGATTCCTTCCTCAACCAACCTTTTTTCAATGATATCCAACATAGATGTAAATTGTGAAAATAATAGCATCTTATGTCCTGCTTCGATACCATTATGGACTAATTCCATGCAAATTTCAAGCTTTCCAGAGGAGTCCTTATAATCTTCATAGCAAAGAGACGGATCACAGCAAATTTGCCTTAATCTCGTTATCTCTGATAAAATTTGTAACTTCCCACTTTGAAAATCTTTCTGACTTTTCTTTTCTATTTCCGTCTTTAGACGAAGAGCATTTGCTAGATAAATCTTCTTCTGCTCTCCTTCCAGTTTTGAATATATAACATTTTCCAATTTTTCTGGTAGTTCTTTAAGAACATCTTTTTTTAACCTTCTTAAGACAAATGGGTGAATCATTCGCTGCAATCGCCTCAAAGCGGTCTCATCAGAATCTTTTACAATTGGAATTTCCAATTCTTCTTTAAACTGTTTATAAGAATATAAGAATCCTGGCATTAAATAATCAAATATACTCCAAAGTTCACTTAATCTATTTTCAATAGGTGTACCAGTTAATGCAAATTTTGATTTTGCACTTATTTTTTTTACTGCCTTAGCATTTTTTGTAGTATGGTTTTTAATATATTGCGCTTCATCTATTATTTCGTAGAGAAACTGTATTCCCGTATAATTTAAAATATCTCTTCTCAGCAAATCATAAGAAGTAATAACTACATCGTATTGATTTACATTTTTTATAACTTCTCTTCTTTCTTCTGCTTTTCCCGTTATGGTAGCCACACTTAAAATAGGAGCAAAACTCAACAATTCATTTTCCCAGTTATAGACTAAAGATGCAGGGCAAACAATAAGAGAAGGCATCTGATTGTTATACTTTTCGAATAATAAGATGGCTATTACCTGAAGAGTCTTTCCAAGTCCCATTTCATCTGCAAGAATTCCACCCATACCACTTGCGGACAAAGTTTTCATCCAACGAAAACCAACTTTTTGATATTCTTTTAAAACGGATTCTAAGGATATTGGAATTTCAATTTCTGCTTCCTCTATTTTTTCAAGAGTATCTAATAATTGTACAAAGTTATTTTCTTTATTGTAACTCACTACTTTATTATCTGCCAATACAGATTCCAAATAGAGTGCACGGTATTTGGGCACCGATATTTTACTCTTTTGAAAATCTTTAGGATTTAGCCTAAGTCCTCCTGTCAATTCCAGCAAAGTTGAAAATCCCAGATCGTCAATGTTAATAAATGCACCACTTTTCAGACGATGAAACTTTTTATGCATTTTATATTTTTCTAAAATTTCTAGTATTTCTTTTTCGCTTAAATCTCCAGAATCAATCTCTAACTCCAACAAATCTCCATTTAATGCGACACCTACAGCCATCTTCGAAGGCATAAGTATTTTCATTTTCTTAAAAGAATCTGATACAAAGACCTGTCCAATTTCCATTAAGTCCGATATTCCGTTTTCTAATAAATGATATATTTTTTCCTCATCTTGAATATACCATTCTCCTGTGTCTTGATCAAAAGATTCAAAATATTTCTCAACCACTGCTCGTATTTTATACTCTGCCAAATAGTCTCGATTGATAGAAATAGGTACACTGTTTCCTAAGGTTGGATTAAAAGAGAAATCCTCATAGGAAAATTCTTCTATGCAAACAATTCCTTTTTCCTTATCTGTATCAATTGCAAACCTTGCTTGAACTTGTTTTGGAACAAACTTCTCTAGATCTATCTCTTGTAAATGAACCTTCATATGCTTTGATATAATAGGCAGCATTTGTCCAACAAAGAGAGCCATATCCCTTTGATTTACTTTAAATTCACCTGAACTCAAAGATTTACTATTGACCTCACGCAAAAACATTCCCATTTCATCTGCATATGTTTTATCACAGCAGTAGATGATTCCATTCTTATATACATACAAATTATCCTCACCAAAAAATGTGTACATTTCATTTTCTGTGTAAATAGAATATCCACCATCTAAATTCCCTGTAATTTCTACTTCTAAGTTTGGATTTGAATTTATAACCTGAACTTGCTTTTTTATACCATTATAAAACTCTAATTCAATAGAGTCATCCATTAACAACCTCATCCACTTATCTACATTCGCCTTTGACAATGACAAGTCTCTTTGCTTAAAACTATCAATCGATTTATATGGATTATATAACTTATAATATTCATATTTTTCTTCTATTGCTTTCATCAGAAATTCCACCATAGGAACTATGGATTTGTGAAAAGACCAAATAGAATGATGAAAAGATAAACTCTTTCCATACTCCACAAAGTCCCCATTTTTCATATGAAGATAAAACTCTGTTAAATCTCTAATTATATAACTTCTTTTCTCATTGGAAACTTTAAAGCTCACTTTAATATCATTTCGACCTAAAATCATTTTAGGAATTAAAGTAATTGTTCCGGAATCGTCTTCCTCCATTATTTTCCCAATATTTAAATCGCTATAACCTTTTAATATGGTTTGAAATTCTTTTGTAGTTATAACTTGAGACGGGGATTTCTTTTGAAGCAATTTAAAATATTCAATCGAAGCTGCAACTAAATGCTTACAAAAATTGTTTTTTTCTACAAACTCTTTACAAGTACAGTGAGCTCTCTTGAAGGAACCATCATTTATATTAACAGAAATAGGGTAGATTAGCTTATTTTCATCAGTTACTGATGCTTTTAAACTAACCTCCCCTTTCCAAAAGCTTTGGACAGAATCGATTTTGACGCGTCTATCTTCACAATATTTTTTTCCTTGTAAATAGGTTTCTTCATTTGTACTAAATTTCTTAATCGTATCCAGTGAATAATTCATCTTTTACACCTGCGATCCTGTTATTGTACCTCCACCTAACACATAGTCTCCATCATAAAATACGACAGCTTGCCCTGGTGTAATAGCTCTTTGAGGAGCATCGAATATACATTCAATTACATCCTCATCTATTTTACGTATCACACAAGGTGCTCCTATATGACTATATCTAATCTTTGCAACTACCCTTCTCTCGCCTTCTAAATCTTCGATTGACATGAAATTCAAATTCTTTGCAATTAATTTATTTGAATAAGTATCTTCCGAATTTCCTATCACAACCTCATTTGTCTCTGGTCTTATTTCTACAACAAAAACAGGATGTCCCATAGATAGGTTTAAGCCTTTTCTCTGTCCAATGGTATAATGTGCGATTCCTTTATGCTTCCCAATGATTTCACCTTGAGTATTGACAAAATTACCCTCTACTATCTTTGTGTTTGTGTTTTCTTCTATAAACTTCCCATAATTATTGTCTGGAATAAAACAGATTTCTTGACTATCTGGTTTATTTGCAACCTTTAATTTTATCTCAGCTGCAATCTCTCGAATCTCATCCTTTGTATATGCACCAACTGGCATTAGGGTATGAGACAATTGCTCTTGAGTCAGATTGTACAACGCATAAGTTTGATCCTTTGCTGCTGTAGCCGACTTTTTTAATGCATACCTTCCATTAGGCAATTGTTCAATCTGAGCATAATGTCCAGTTGCAATATATTCTGCACCTATATCTAAACTTCTTTTTAATAAAGACTCCCATTTTACATATCGATTACAAGCAATACATGGATTAGGTGTCCTTCCAAGCAAATATTCATCTACAAAATAATCCATAACAGAGGCTTTGAATTCTTCTTTAAAGTTCATAACATAATAGGGGATATCTAAGTCACTCGATACTCTCCTGGCATCTTCTACTGCACTTAGTCCACAACAGCCTCCATTAGCTGTCTGACATGCAACATCTTCATCTTGCCATATTTGCATAGTCACACCTATTACATCATAGCCTTGCTCTTTTAACAGGTATGCTGCAACAGAAGAGTCTACTCCGCCTGACATTCCAACTACTACTTTTTTCTTTTCCATAAAACACCTTTTTTCTACTTAATATTCTTCGGTAACTTCTTCTTCTCCAATATCTGATTTAGGCTTCTCTAGACCATCTATCACAATATTATTCTTTTCTGCATAATCCCAAATAGCAGCATGAATCGCTTCTTCTGCTAGTAGGGAGCAATGTACTTTTACTGCTGGCAAACCATCTAAAGCATTGGCTACTGACTTATTTGTTACTTCCAAAGCTTCCTGTACTGTCTTCCCTTTTACAAGCTCCGTTGCCATACTACTAGTTGCTACAGCAGCGCCACATCCAAACGTTTTAAACTTAACATCTTGTATCTTTTGATTCTCATCTATGTCTAAATACATTCTCATAATATCGCCACATTTTGCGTTTCCTACTGTACCTACGCCACTTGCATTTTCTAATTCCCCTACATTTCTTGGGTTTTGAAAATGATCCATTACTTTTTCACTGTACATCCTATTCTATTCCTCCTATTGTTTGCTTTTGTCTTTTATAAAATCTTCGTATAAAGGTGACATTGATCTAAGTTTCCCTACAACTTCTTTTATACTTTCCACCACATAATCCATCTCTTCTTTTGTGTTATTGCTACCTAGTGTTAACCTTAAAGAGCCATGTGCAATTTCATGAGGTAAGCCAATAGCAAGTAAAACATGTGAGGGGTCTAGTGAGCCAGAAGTACAAGCCGAACCACTAGAAGCACAGATTCCCTTCATATCTAGCATAATTAATAAAGATTCTCCTTCAATAAATTGAAAACAGAAGCTTACATTATTTGGTAATCTATCTTCTCTATGTCCATTCACTCTTGAATAAGGAACTTCTGCTAAAACACGTTTCATCAAGTAATCTCTTAGCTCGATTTCTTTCTCTTCTCTTTCCTTCATATCTAAAAGAGCAAGTTCTACAGCTTTACCAAATCCAACAATACCAGGAACATTTTCTGTACCTGCTCGTCTTCTTCTCTCTTGAGTTCCACCATGTATTAAAGAACCTAATTTTAAACCATTTCTAATATATAGGAAGCCAATTCCTTTTGGTCCATTTAATTTGTGTGCACTCGCACTTAATAAATCTATATTTAATTCATCAACATCTATAGCGATTTGTCCATACGCTTGAACAGCATCTGTATGGAAAATAATCTTATTTTCTTTTGCTATTTTCCCAATTTCCTTAATTGGTTGAATGGTTCCTATTTCATTATTAGCATACATAATTGAAATCAAAATAGTCGTAGGACGTATGGCTTTTTTTAATTCTTCTAATTTAACCATACCGAATTCATCTACATCTAAATAGGTAACTTCAATGCCATTCTTTTCTAGATACTCACAAGTATGCAAGATAGCATGATGTTCAATTTTGCTGGTAATAATGTGATTCCCTTTACTTCTATATGCCTGGACCGTTTCTTTTAAAGCCCAGTTATCAGATTCACTTCCACCTGCTGTAAAATAAATATTACTATCTTTGGTGTTTAATGAATTTGCAATGATTTCTCTAGCATTATTTGTTATGTTTTTATTTTGAGCAGCAAAACTATATACGGAAGATGGATTACCATATTTCTCAGTGAAATATGGGAGCATTTCATCTACTACTTCTTGTCGTGTCGGAGTCGTCGCTGCATTATCTAAATATATTAATCCTTCCATTAATCCTTACTCCTTTGAAGACTTTTTTTATTTCCTAGTATTCTACTAGGATTACCTCATGTTATAATAACATTAGTATTTATCTCTGTCAATATATTATAAATCAAACGTCTAAAATTTTCTCAACTGAATATATTATATCAATAAATCATACTATAGTAGGACATTTATGAGCCAGAAAAAAGTACTTATTAAGGGAGCACTCCTTTTAACTATAGCTGGAATTCTTTCACGTTTCATTGGCTTCTTCTATAGAATATTCTTATCTAATACGATTGGTGCAGAAGGAATGGGAATATATCAACTTATCTTTCCAATCTATAGTCTTTGTCATTCTATAGCCGTAGCTGCTCTACAAACCGCCATCTCCCAAGACGTTGCCACACAAACAGCTTTGCATCAGTATAAAAACGCTAGAACTACTTTAAAAGCAGGTTTAATACTATCTCTTTCACTTTCTTTAAGTGTTTGTTTTATCGTTTTTAGATACTCAGACTTTATAGCTCTATACATATTAGGTGATGTGCGTTGCAGTGATTTGTTAAAGATAATGGTACTAGCCATTCCTTTTAGTTCCATTCACTCTTGTATCAACGGTTATTATTATGGGCTTCAAAAAGCTACTGTTCCTGCTTTTTCTCAACTTTTCGAACAAATAATACGTGTTTTTTCTGTTTACCTATTAACCTCTATCTATATAGAAAATGGATTTTCTATTTCTCCAGCACTAGCTGTTTGGGGGCTTTTCTTAGGTGAACTTGCTTCTTCCACCTATTCCGTTCTTGCTGCAAGCCTACATTTCTCAAATAAAGAAAGCAGAGGAAATTCTAGACTTAGAGAAAGAGGACGATTACTTTTAGAACTCTCGATCCCTTTGACCCTAAACCGAATCATGCTGAATCTTTTACAAAGTACAGAAGCTGTTCTTATTCCCTCCAAGTTAAGACTTTTTGGTCTTGATTCAAAAGGTTCCCTTGAAGTTTATGGTATTCTAATCGGAATGGCCATGCCCTTTATCTTTTTTCCCAGTGCACTGACTAGTTCGATATCTGTTTTATTACTTCCCAATATAGCACAGGCCGATTCTGGGAATAATACATTACAACTTAAAAAGAATTCTTCTTTCGGCATTCAAACAAGTCTCTTAGTCGGAGTCCTTTTTACTGGTATATTTATTTTTTATGGACAGCAAATGGGGACTATTGTATTTAACAATGAAATGGCTGGTAATTTTATCGTCACCCTTGCCTGGCTATGTCCTTTTTTATACCTCGCATCCACCTTGGGAAGTATTCTGCACGGGCTCAAAGAAATGACTTCAACTTTTATTCACAATATTCTTTCTCTACTAATACGTATCTTTTTTATTTGGTTTTTTGTCCCATTATTCGGTATCAACGGATATCTCTGGGGTATCCTTATCAGCCAGATTCTAATCACTTTCCTACATTGGTACAAAGTCAAAAAAATAATAGGCCTCTCCTTCGAACCTTATGTTTGGCTTCTAAAACCAGTGTTTTCACTTTTTATAGGTTTAGGAATCGATTTTTTTATCATTAAATCAATACCATTCTTTAACCTTCTTCCTCCAATATGGGACCTGGGCTTTCATTGCCTGATGGTTTGCATCGTTTATAGCATCCTAATTCTTCTTACTAATACTCTATCTATAAAAAACACTTGAACTATCATGGTAAGATAGGGTACAATAGAAAATAAGAAAAACAAAAGAAAAATGGAGAATACCATGGAAATGATAAATGCCATATCAAATTTGAATAAACAAAATATGGAACAGATAAATTCTCTCAATCATGAGAGCACAAGCAAAGTTGCATTTTCTTCTTATTTGAATAAGTCTCAGACAATGGATGACATTTTTGAAAAAGCAGCAAAAAAATACAATGTAGACGTGGATTTGTTAAAAGCCATTGGAAAAGCCGAATCTAATTTTAATGCAAATGCTGTATCTAGATGCGGTGCTCAGGGTGTCATGCAATTAATGCCATCAACAGCCGCAAGTCTGGGCGTTACTGATTCTCTTGACCCAGAACAAAACATTATGGGTGGTGCCAAATATATCTCTAGCTTATTAAAAAAATATGATGGAGATAGGAACTTGGCCTTAGCTGCATACAATGCTGGTAGTGGAAATGTGGCAAAATACGGGGGCATTCCTCCCTTCAAAGAGACACAAAGTTATGTTGTAAAAGTAAATTCTTATATGAATGAAACACTTACTGCAAATGCATCAGTTTCAACCCAAAAGGGAATAAAAGACGTTCCAGTTGTTAACGTTTCTACTTCTACATCTGAAACAAGCAAAATTAGTGATTTTGATGATATCTTTTCCTATGCAGATTATTTAAGATTCATGGATATTTTAATGGCTTGGAAACTATAACTACATAAACAAAGCAACAAAAATAGTAGGGAATTCCCTACTATTTTTTATTCAAAAAAATCAATATATCTTTTTAGTTTTTCTTCAAGTCTCTCCAAATCTGCATTACTTAATTTAATAATTAGTTTCCCATAGCGAAAGCAGTAAGGATTTCTTATTTGCTTCACAAAGTCCTTAACTCTTTCTTCCTTAGGAAGATTGGTATCTATTTTTACATCTTTAATGTCAACCAATGTTTCTAATTCTACTGTATGGATATCCGTATCATTTAATTCTTTTAATCTCTCATAATCCATAGGTTTATCCACCTCTGATTATTTGATTCCTTTTATTTATATTACTAGATTTTGTCCATTATTACGAAACTAAGACAAAGTCGATCCAATCTATTTCCATGCCTGGTTTTGAAAAATCTAATTTTATCTCATAAAATCCTGCTTCCAATTGAACTTTATCTAATTTTTGTGTAATCCAAATACCATCTGTCCCATTAACGGAAATCGTAGTTACCATTTCGTCATTTAAACTAAAATTAGAAGAGGATTGGAATAAATTAAAAGCATCATATTTCAATTTTACGATTACTCGATATTCCCCTGCTTTTAAAATTTTAACAAATACAGACTTAGGCTTAGTTGAATTTATTTCTACCTTTGAATCCTCGGATAAATCCAGTACTTTTTCTTTTCCATTTAGATCTTTAACTGACTTGATTTCTTTTACGACTTCTGTATTCTTTTGCTCTCTAAATAAAGCTTGTGATTCTAATAAAAAGTTACATATATTTATCGCACAGCGCTGTAGTTCTCCTACAGTCAATGCTCCACTCATTAAGGCTTCTAAGGTATTATCATCATTCGAGTTAATATCTGCCCCGTTATTATTTACTACCATATACAGATCATTTTGAGCTCGAACCATAGATGCTGTATTTTTAGTATTTGCATCTCCAGCTTCCATTACGTCATTCATCTTTGCCCACCAATCAGTCATAACAATTCCTTTAAATCCCCATTCTTCGCGTAAAACCAAAGTGTTTAAATCATAGTTAGAGGCTGCCCAATGTCCATTAATTGGGTTATAAGATGTCATAATAGAATCCGCTTTCCCATCCTTTACTGCCATTTCAAAGCCTTTTAAGTAGATTTCTCTAAGAGCACGTTCTGAAACCACAGAATCTACGAATGAGCGAGCCTTTTCTTGATTATTTGCTGCAAAATGTTTTAAGGTTGCCTTAGAACCACCTTTTATTATTCCTTTTACATTTGCCGCTGCAAAAGTTCCAGTAATAAGAGGATCTTCTGAAAAATATTCAAAATTTCTTCCATTTAAAGGATTTCTATGAATATTAAGACCAGGTCCTAACAAAGTATCAATTTGATTATTTTTTAGTTCTATTCCTTCCATTACATATAGCTTCTCTACTAAATCTGGATTCCAAGTAGATGCTAATAAGGTTCCTATAGGAACTTGAGTAGATTTCAAACCACTCTCCATACGAATTCCTGAAGGTCCATCTGCTGTACATGCAATTGGAATTCCATAACGTTGTAAACTGTCTCCTACACCGCCAAAAGCAGAAGCTGTACCAGAAGTCACAAATGGACTACTCATTCCTTCCCCTCTCACAATGGTAGCAAGATCATCATTGCTTAATTGGGCAACAAATTCCTCAATATTCGCTTTTTTATCATATACATCTTTTAACTTAATTCCCTTATCTTCCGTCTGTTTTATAATAGTGGGAAGATTTCTTTCGATTCGTTCCTTTAATGAAATCGTTCTTTTTGGAACTTCTACATATGTAATCTCATAAGCACCATCTTCTTTTCTGATTCCAGGCTTCATTCTTGTAAAAGATTCTATTGGAGCTAAAGCTTCTTCCAACTCTTCTATTATCACAAGATTTTCTACATAATAAGCATATTGGTCTTCTATTTTAACCTTTATTGCATTCTTTACACTATTTCCAACATGTAAGAAATAGGGACCTTCTTCTAATACATAAGAGGACTTGTGTCCCGTAACTCCACTATCATCATATGAAGCCATATTTTCTACTAGAAATTCCATAATCAAAGTTTCTGATTCACCAGGAAGTAATTCTTTTGTTTTTGCAAAAGCCACCAATTCTTTTGCCGCTTTTCCCAACTTCCCTTGAGGTGCTTCATAATATACTTGAACTACTTCTTTTCCACTATATGAAGTTCCTGTATTTGTTACTTTTACTTGAACCTTGATATATTCTTTCTCATTTTTTTCTATTCTATCTACCCTTTCATTTGCAATGTCAAATGTAGTATAGGATAAACCATATCCAAACTCATACATTACCTTTTCTGGACAAAATGTTTCAAAATAACGATATCCTACATAGATATCTTCTTGGTAGAAATTTCTAAGCTCATTCCCATAATTTGCTGTAGATGGATAATCTTCAATGGAATATGCTATGGTATCGGGTAATTTCCCACCAGGCGTTACGTCTCCAACCAATACATCTGCTGCGGCATTCCCACCTTCGATTCCACCTTGCCAGGTGATTATGATTCCTTTCAAACGATTCTTATAACTAGAATCATGAATCCAATTCATATCTATAATTCCTGCAATATTTAATACCACAATCACTTGTTCAAAATAATCAGAAACCATTTGAAGCATGTTATTTTCATCTACTGTTAGTCTATAGCTACCTTCTATATCTGCACTATCTTTATCTTCTCCAGCAGTACGTCCAATAACAACAATCGCCTTATTTGACTTTCTACTTGCTGCCTTTACAATTTCATCTGACAAAGGCATTTCTTCTTGAAACCAAGGCTCTGCTGCCCAACCTCCGCCTCCATTATCAAAAGGATGTTCTAAAATCCATTCTTCATATAGTTTAGCTAATTCTTCATTTACTACTATTTTTTTATTATTGCGAAGTCCACCTAATAAATTAGTAGTATATTCTACATTAACCGCACCACCTGAACCAGTACCACTTCGATAGTAATCTATTTGGGTTCTTCCAAATAAGGATATTACCTCCCCACCTATAAGTGGAAGGACGGCTCCTTCATTTTTTAGCAAGATTGCTCCTTCCGAAGCAACTTCTCTAGAAAATTCAGCAAAACCTTCTAACGGTATTCCAATCTTTGATGTATTCATGTATTCTATGCCCTCTCTTATATGTAATATGGTTATTCCAAAGTAATAATAACTTCACTAATTTGACCATCTCTTATCTTCTCTGCCAATTTACCTACTATAACACTAGACTCTATTTTTTCATTTGTATCTACAAGGAGAATTTCCTTTATCTTAGCAGCATCTTCACCATATGTGTTCTTTTGGGAAGGATTATAGTATGTCACCTTACACTTTGATAAAAATGTAAATGAAATCTTACCCTCCAAGTCAAACAGCCATCCAGGAAGCTTTGGCTCAAGATGTAACTGCAACTCGCCTTCTACATAAGTGAATATCTTGTTCCCCATAAACATATGGATCCACATAGAAATCGCTTCTGTTGTAGAACCACTAAGACGTGCCACATAACCTCTTCCATGAACATTTTCATCCGGGTTCACACTAGAAGCTATAAAGGAAGAATTCTCAAGTATACTTCTTCCATATTCCTTTGGATCCCTAAATGCTATAAAAGTATTTGGCAATTCCTCAAAAAACTCTTCATAAAGCCCTGATTTCAACATTGATAGCAAATACTTGTATTCCATATGAAGGAAAACACTTTCTCTCTCCAGCCATCCCGGGGTAAATGCACGTATCCTTCCATTCTCCATAGAAATATCATCTAGCGGAACA
>CAYYVJ010000043.1:0-17410 GCA_964475115.1 uncultured Lachnospiraceae bacterium | reverse complement strand
TACTACATATGTGCCATCTTTGTAACAGGTATGGTATCCCGTCAACTCCTACTATTACTTCGGGTTGCCCTCAAAAGCCCATTCAGCTATAACGTAATATTGCATTCCCACCTACAGCAACTCTCTGAAATCTTGTTATTGGCTTACTCTTCTTTCTCATCGGTTTCTTTTTTTAATTAAAACTATAATAATACGAATTTAATTATTTGTCAATGACTTTTACAATTTAAAGTTATAATTGACTAAGCTTCCATAAATAACTTAATGTCATCTTCAACTGTACCAATTCCACTAATACCAAAATTCTCCACAAGTACATTTGCTACATTTGGTGAAAGGAAAGCTGGTAATGTTGGTCCTAAGTGAATGTTTTTAACACCTAAGTACAATAATGATAATAATACAATAACTGCTTTTTGTTCATACCATGCAATATTAAATGAAAGTGGTAATTTATTGATATCATCAAGATCAAATACTTCTTTTAATTTAAGTGCAATTACTGCCAATGAATAAGAATCATTACATTGTCCTGCATCTAATACTCTTGGAATACCATTAATATCTCCAAGTGCTAATTTATTATATTTATATTTTGCACAACCTGCTGTCATAATAACAGTATCTTTTGGAAGAGCACTTGCAAAATCAGTATAATAATCTCTAGCTTTTTGACGTCCGTCACAACCTGCCATAACGAAGAATCTCTTTATCGCACCAGTTTTTACGGCTTCTACTACTTGATCAGCTAATGCTAGTACTTGATTATGAGCAAATCCACCAATGATTTCTCCCTCTTCAATCTGTGTTGGAGCAGGACATGTTTTTGCCATTTCTATGATAGCTGAGAAGTCTTTCTTTCCATTCTCATCTTTCTCAATATGAGCACATCCTGGAAAACCTGATGTTCCAGTTGTAAACAATCTATTTTTATAAGAATCCTTAGGTGGTACAATACAGTTTGTAGTCATAAGAATAGGACCATTAAAGCTTTCAAACTCTTCTTTTTGTTTCCACCATGCATTACCATAGTTTCCTACAAAGTTATCATATTTCTTAAATTCTGGATAATAATGAGCTGGAAGCATTTCTGAATGTGTATAAACATCTACGCCTGTTCCTTGTGTTTGCTCTAATAATTGTTCCAAATCTTTTAAATCATGTCCAGAAATAATAATTCCAGGATTCTTTCCTACACCAATATTTACCTTAGTAATTTCAGGGTTTCCATAAGTTCCTGTATTTGCACTATCTAAAAGTGCCATTCCATCTACACCAATTTTACCAGTTTCTAAAGTAAGTGCTACAAGATCATCTACACTTAGGGTATTATCTAATGTTTTTGCTAATGCTTTTTGCATAAATGCATTTACATCATCATTATCATATCCTAATTCATTTGCATGTTTTACATATGCAGATAAACCTTTTGTTCCATATATAATTAATTCTCTAAGACTTCTAATATCTTCATTTTCTGTAGCAAGTACACCTACAGTAAGAGCTTTCTCATCCATCTTCTCTTTTGAACTTTCATTCCAAAGAGCAGCTTCTTGTAAAACACTCTTATCGGCTACACGTGATAATAAATCTTCTTTAATTTTTAAAGTATCTAATATTCTTTGATAAAACACATCATCATCGAAATTTGCATTTGTAATTGTTGTAAACATATTTAAGGTAATAAGGTGATTCACTTCTGCAGATATAATTTCTCCCTGCCCTCTAAGTACTGTTGTAATATCACTTAATCCTTTTGTTACATATATAAGTAAATCTTGGATATTTGATAAATCTGCTGATTTTCCACATACACCAGCTTTTGTACATCCTTTATTTCCTGCTGTCTCTTGACATTGATAACAAAACATTTGATAATCCATTCAACTTCTCCTTTTCAAATCGTATTTATTTTTTTCCCTTGATTTCACTTGTTGATTATACTATAATAATTTTTGAGTCATTGTAGCTGTGGCTACAATTGTAAATTTATTAAAAACTCTTTACTTTACTACTAACTATTCAATAATTATGAGGAAAATTGAATGCAACAATATCATGAAGTTTTAAAGAAATGCGCTTTATTTAAAGACTTTAAAGACGAAGAAGTGGGTCCTCTTTTATCCTGTTTAAACTGTCATACAAAGGTATACAAAAGTGATGAATTTGTTTTTCTTTCAGGAGATACCATCCAACATGTTGGAATCGTACTAGATGGAGCACTCGATCTCTTAAAAGAGAACCCTGCTGGAAACAATCATTTAATTGCTTTTTTAGGTCCTTCCCACATCTTTGCAGAAGGCATCGTATGTACGAATAATCGAACTTCACCTGTATCCATTCGTGTAAAAAGGGAGTCCACCATTCTTTTTATTCCTTATGAGCGAATCACTAAGCCATGTGGACGTCTCTGCTCCTATCATACTCAAATCATAAACAATATGATGATGATCTTAGCTGAAAAAAACTATAATCTGAATACAAAATTAGAACTACTTATGATGAAGGGTATGAGAGAAAAACTAGCTGCTTATCTTTTACTAGAATCAAAATATAATAATAGCACCACTTTTCAAATTATACCTAATAGAAATGAACTTGCAGAATATTTAAATGTATCTCGTACTTCTATGTGTCGGGAACTTGGACGGATGAAAGATGAGACAATCATTGACTACTATCAAAACTCTTTTAAAATCATTTCTCTTAACAAATTAAAAGAATGTCTTTATGAACAATAAAGCGCACTTCGGGGTATAGAGCAGATATTAAAAATAACCGCCGAAGGCGCTAACATTTATCTCAATAGTTTTTCAACGTTTAATATTCCCCAACCTTGTTGGTTTTTATCTAATCCAATATCATCAGAAGAGTTAAAAATCTTTAGTTTCACATCTCTAGTGGTCATATTGGGATATTTAGATAATAAAAGTGCCACCGCCCCGGTAACAATAGGGGTAGACATAGAAGTACCACTTTTCTTTGTATAATAAATTTTGCTATTTCTATGATTATATTTATTGATTGCCCTGCAAGAATAAATATTGGAACCTGGTGCTACAATATCTGGTTTTTTCACACAAGACGGAGTTGGTCCCCTACTAGAATAGTCAGCAGTATAATTTCCAGAAAGCTCAACCGAGATATTATCATCTGCGGCTGTTACATTAAGGTAACCTTTCATAAAAAGTCTTTATCGATTCAGGCCCTGCCAAAACTTCTCTTGCTATTCCAAGTTCCTGAAATTGATTTACCGATGTGCACCATTTTACTAATGAAATAGCCCCTCTATTTATCTCAATAGCGGTAATACATATAGGATGTACACAGCTTCCTGTATTAAAATAAAGTACTTCTCCTACATTAGGAAAGGAAGCCCTATGTGTATGTCCTATGATTATCATTTTTCTATTTTTTTCAGCCCATTCAATTACTCTTTCTTCCACTTTTCCTCTCTTTTTGTAATTTTTTGCGGTACTGGTAGGATCACGAATGCCTAGTGCTTCTAAAGGCCTCCAAAGATAGCGTACTAGAAACCTAGTTACTTTCCATATGGTATCATTTAAAAAATCTCCTTGATGCCCATGGATTAGAAATATTTCTTCCCCATTATCTTCATCTTTTAATATAATGCTTTCATATACCGTTATATTTGGAAATAGACAAACACATTTCTTTTTTCCCTCATCATAGTAAGAATAAAGTTTTTCTTTTACAAATAGTTTATCCCTTTTCTCCATATCATGGTTTCCATATATGGTGTAAAATCTACATTCTTCATAGAATTTTGACATTTTCCAAAACACATCATTATGCATATCAATAATGGTTTCCATCTCTTTATTTTCCCATAATTCATCTCCATCTCCAAGCTCAATATAACCATAATCTCTGTCATAATAATAGCCTAGAGCTGCATAAAATATGGTTTGATTATGAGCAAATCCATCGTTCCAAGAACCATCCCCTCTATGACAGTCGCTCATTAAAACGATTTTTGAATTACTATTAAAGGGTACCACTTTTGCACGTTCATATGCTTTGCTTAGTTTTTTACTAACAGACATACACCACCCCCCTTTCTAGATTCCATTTTGATTTTGACGCTTATTTCAAGTTTTTCTTTATAGCTTCATATCCTTTATACAATTCTTTTGATTTACCCATTCTCATGATACGTTTATAAATCTTAGGTGAAGACGCAAAGATTAATTCGATTTTATCCATAGTATTTTCCATTTCCATCGTGAGTTTATTATAAATTCTACAATATTTTTTGTTGCTTTTTTGTTTAAAGAACGTTAATAATCTAGTCCTAGATACAGGTTGATTACTATGTGGCTTTGTAAATAATATTCTTACACTATTGTTTTGTACTCGAATTTCATTTTTAGTATATCCAGTGTTTTTAAGTCCTTCTAAAAATGCAAGACACATACCCATAGATCTAAAATTAATTTCTATTTCCATCGTCAAATCTGAAGGCTTTGAAAATTCTCCTAATATAAATCCAGTTAACCACCAATGTATTTCTCTACGTGAAAAAAGATGTTTTTCCTTTTTCCATAAAGAAATAGAAATCAGTAAGTTTTCTTCATCACTTACGGTTTTATAAAAGGTTCCATTAAAAACTCGAGGAATATTCAATTCAGGCCCTTCCGAAACATAGACTCCTACTTCAGCTCCCGTAGTCATTCCGTACTGGCCTTTCCAAAACTCAATTAACCAGTCTTTTCCTTGATATTCAAAATAAATAGGTTCGCTATCAATGATCATGTTAAGTGGTGTGGCTGCTTCGTCATAAAGCCTGCAGTAGCCAAACTGTCTTTGCCATCCATTCATTACAGAATAAAAAATGTCTTGTTTTGGCTCATAGGCAAAACCTAAAGGTTCTATTTTTTCATTTAAGGAACTAAACTTTTCAAATAGTGATCGTTCTATAATAGAGCGTCTCCGCTTTAACAGTTTGGAGTTGCGTTTTACTTTTTTTATACAAAATAGAGCAAAAATAAATAGAAATACAACTATTAAAACCCATATAAAAATTGACATAATATCCCACCTTTCTTTTGGTTCAATACTATAATATTCCAAAGGTTGAATATTGTTTACAAAAAAATCCCCAGGATAGTATAAAATATCCTAGGGACTGTTTATTTTTATTTACATATATGTTTTAGAAGTTTACATAAGCAGCTTTTTTAGCACCACAAACCGGGCAAAAATCAGGTGCTTCGTCCAATATAGTATGTCCACATACAGGGCATATATGAACTGATTTTAGTTCGATATCTTTTCCAACTCTTGCTGCATCTTGTGCTTTTTGGAATAAATCTACATGAATTTTTTCTGCCTCTAGCGCAAAGTGGAAGGATCTTTCTGCACCCTTTTCTTCTTGATAATGTGCGGCATTTAAATAAACCGGATACATTTGTTCAACTTCATGAAGTTCTCCATTAATAGCTCCTTGTAGATTATCAACGGTTTTACCAGGTCCAAATACAGCACCAGCCGTTACAGTAACATCTTTTATATCACCAGCAATCTCTTTAAAGTGATTTTCAGCATGTACTCTTTCAGCAAAAGAGATAGCTTCAAATAGTTTTGCTATGTTTGGAAATCCTTCTTTTTCAGCCATTTTACCCCAAGTAAGATATCTCATGTGTGCCATACTCTCTCCACCATAAGCGGAATGAAGAAATTCATCAGTCATTGCATTTTTTACAGCCATTTTAAATTACCTCCTGATTTTTATATTGTTTAAAAGTTACTTTCACAGACCAGTAATTATCTAACTAATCTGCTTATCGTGAACATTATAACACAAACTTAAAATTTTCACCATATAAATTGCATTAATGTAACAGCCTCATCAGAAGAACCTACGGTTATTACTTTTCTACTTATTCCTGGTGTTGTAATCGATTTTGGCTTTGGTCCATTATTACCAGCCGCTACACATACAACGATTCCTGCATCCCATACTGCATTTACGCTTTTCACTAATAATGAGCCTTCATCTGTATCCGATTTTACTACGGTTCCAACCGATATATTTACAACACGAATATTATATCTATCTTTATTTTCAAGAATCCATCTTATTCCTGCCATTACATCAGTAACCGTTCCATTTCCATTATGATCTAAAACTTTCAAAGCAATAATGGATGCTTTAGGGGCTACTCCTGTATAATATCCTTTTGATATTCCTCCATCTCCTGCTATTATGCCAGCTACATGTGTAGGGTATCCAAAATTATAAGATTATGGTAAAATGTAGGGGACGGAAAGTGAGAAAAATATGAAAGTGAGAAACATACAAAAAAAATACGGGAAACATGAGGTTTTAAAAGATATCAACTTTGAAGCATCTATGGGGCAATGTATTGGATTTGTGGGAGCCAATGGTTGTGGGAAATCCACTCTCCTCGGAATCTTAGCTGCTACCATAAAATCAAATAAAGGGGAAATAACTATAGAGGGTAATAACTCTACCATAGGTTATATTCCACAAGATAATCCTTTACTTTCTGGTTTAACTGTAAAGGATAATTTACGTTTTTACTATTGTGATAGTAAAAAAAATTTGAAAGAAGACTTGATTTCTGGAATTCCTGCTTTATTTGGTCTAACTAAATATGCAACTTTTCCTGTTGAAAAATTGTCAGGTGGTATGAAAAAGCGATTAAGTATTGCCTGTGCCTTAGCAAATGATCCTTCTATTTTAATATTAGACGAACCAGGTGCATCTTTAGATATGCTATCCAAAGCATACATCCAAAATTACCTAAAAGAATATTTATCTGCTGGGAATATTGTATTAATAGCTAGCCATGAGGAAACTGAACTATCCTTATGTGATCGAATTTATTTACTTGAATCCGGGGTTTTATCAGAGATTCCCCTACCTTTTGATAAAAGAAAATTAATTGAAAGGATGAAAACCTTATGAAGAAATATCTTCTCTTATTATATCTTCATATTAAGCTCGCCCTAAAATCTATACCAAAATTATTTGCTGCTACTTTTATTTTTTCTTTTTTTATTTTAGTCATTGCTTTCTCAGCTAATGAATTTCTGTATAAAGATAAGGCAATCAGCAAAATAAATATCGCTCTTGTAGCTCCAGAAGAAAATATTATTACCCAAACAGCATTTTCTATTCTATTAAATATGGATAGTATAAAGGAAACTTGTAATTTTCAATTTATGGACAGAGAATCTGCCTTAAATAAATTAGAAAAAAAGGAAGTTTATGCTGTAATTTTAATTCCAGAACATTTTGTAGAAAATATACTTAACGGCACAAATACTCCTGCGCATGTTTTACTTCTAAAAGATTCTGGGATTGAATCTATGATTTTTAAACTTTTTGCGGATTCTGGCTCAACTATCTTAAGTTCTGCGCAATCTGGTATCTATGCTGTAAGCGACCTTTTCTTATTAAATAACATGGACGATTCTATTTCAACCATGGAAAACGAACTAAATTATAGTTATCTAACACATGCCATAAATCGAACGATTTATTTTTCAACTACCTTAGTCTCTGCTACAGGAGAGCTATCTGTTATTGAATATTACCTAGCTTCTGGTTTCGTTTTAGTTGGATTACTTTCTGGAATTTCTTGCTATCATATATTAAAAAAGGATTCTTCTTCTCTTAATCTTTCATTGAAGATAAGAAAGATTCCATACTTTTGGCTCGTTTTATGTAAATTAATTTCTACTTCCCTTATTTATTTTTTAATTATTTTAATTGGCTTAATCATCATGGGCTTTACTCTCACATTATATAAAGTGATGATTATCTTCTTTCTTATTTTAAGTATTATATCCATGATTCTATGTGTCTTTCAAATTACCGACCATGGTTCTACGGGAATAATGATATTATTTCTGTTTTCTGTTACAATGATTTTTATTTCAGGAGGATTTATTCCTTCTACTTTCTTACCTGAACAAATAACTACGTTAGCCAAATATCTCCCTACTACATTTTGGATAAAACAAGTAGGATATTTAATAACGAACTCCCTTAGGAGTATAAGTGTTTTTAAAACACTTGGATTAACTTTATGTTTTTTATGTCTATCCATTGGATTTAATATACTTGATGAACACAAAGAAACTCTGAAAAATAGGTGAATAATCTTATGAAAAAAATGCTCGTATGGTTCCTCTTGTCTTGTAAAAGAAATTTCAAAAATCCTGCTTATCTTTTATTTATAAGCTTACTTCCTTTGCTTATGTTTAGCATCCATAATTTATCCTCTACAAAAACAGAAGGGGGTATTTTAGTTGGAATCTTTTCAAGTAATCCTGATTTGTTAACACAAGACATTATAGAAAGCCTAGTTACATTAGATGGTGCCATAAGTTTCACTCTTTATAATTCGAAAGAAGATTTAATTAATCATGTTAAAGATGGTAGCTTAGAATGTGGTTACGAATTTCCCGATAACTTTAAAGAAAGAATAGATAAAATGAATTATAAAAGCAGTATAAATCTCATTACTTCTCCATCTACGATTGCCTCTCCTCTTATAAATGAGATCGTTTTTTCATCTATTAGTAAGACTTATGGTGTTGAGATTGCTACTTCTTACATAAAAAACAGCAGTCTCTTTGAGAATCAAGAAGAATCTGCTGTTCTTTATACACGGGAGCAATATGAATTTTATAATACAAGAGGTGGTGCCTTTCGATTGACCTATGAATATCTAGAAGGAAGCTCTAATGCAGTAGAGACTGAGAAGAAGCATTCACTTATGCCTATTCGTGGCATTCTTGCAGTTCTCTTATTTGTTGCTGCTTTATTTAGTTATGTCATTTGGCTTCAGGAAAAAGAGTCTGGAACTCTTTCTGCTCTACCAATCCATTTTTATTCAGCAAGCAAACATCTTTCTATTTTAGCAACTTTGATACCTCTAGCGGTTTCTTCCCTAGTTACCTTAAAGATAACAAATACTTGGGAAGGATTTGCTAAAGAACTTGCTTCACTTAGCATTTATCTTTTATTAATATTGCTTTTTTGTGGTTTTCTAAGTATTTTTATTAAAAACAGCTTTTACTTAAGCTCTCTCATACCTATTTTTTCTATTGGAAGTCTTATCTTTTGCCCGATTTTTATTGATATTAGTTCTCTTATACCTGTATTAAAGATATTAGAAAAACTCTTCTTACCCTTTTACTATCTTGTACAATTTTAGCTTAATCTAAGTTTTGTACCTTTCGTATCTCGTTTAGCAAGCTTCAATTTATTTAGATTTACTTCCTTATCTTTATATGAAACTACAATTTCTTCTTGTTTGGAAACAATATATGCATTTTCAATATAATCTTCTTTTACTAACTTTATGCCTCTTACCCCAATGGCTGTTTTTTTCATGGCTGAAATTTCTGCGACACTGAATTTCAAGAACATTCCAAGATTTGTCTGTAAAACAATATCTGAAATACTATCTACCGCTTCCATCTTATGCACATCTAAAAGAAGGTCAGATTCCGCTAGCTTTGTAGCTGCAACTGTTTTTCTAGTTACATTAAACTCTTTCCCTTCTACTAGCTTTAACATACCATATTTCGTTACAAATAATAGATTCTTATCCAATATTTCATTTAAGGAAGAAATCATGGCTATATTCTCTCCATTACTAGAGTAGTTACCTAGATTATCGATAGGTGAACCTTTGTCTCTTAACTTCCCATTTGGTATATCTAAAACCTTTATCAAATGAAGATTACCTGTATCAGTAAAGATACAAATCTTATCCGTATTCGAGCATTTAAATACATACTTATTCTCTGATTCTACTGTTTCGATATTTCTCTCATAGGTTGCCATATCCAAAGTCTTAGCATATCCAAAACGATCCATTGTGAATACCACTTCTTGCTCTTTAATAGGCTCTTCTATATAAACAGCTTCTTTTCCATCTTCAATGACTGTTTTTCTTTCTAATGCAAACTCTTTCTTAATGGCACGTAAATCTTTTTTAATTGTATTGAGCATGGAACTATGATTTTCTAAGATATCAGAGTATTCCTCTATATTTTTTAATATCTCATTATACTCTTTTTTCAATGCCTCAATTTCAAGTCCTACTAACTTTTGTAATCTAAGTTCCAAGATTGCAGTAGCTTGTTTTTCAGAAAATGATAGCTGTGAGGCTTCTTTTTTTCTGCTTTGTGTTTTAAACTTAATGCCTTCCGTGTTACCAGTCATTAGACAACTTTTTACATCTTTAACTGTCTTACTACCACGAACAATATCAATAATCAAGTCCAATACATCATAAGCTGCAATTAATCCTTCTCGTATTTCTTTTCTTTCTAATTCTTTATCTAAAAGAAATTTATATTTTCTAGAAGTTAGCTCAATTTGGAAATCTAGATAATAAGCTATGATAGCTTTTAATCCTAATCTCTCAGGTTTTCCATCTGCTATAGCAAGCATATTTACACCAAATGTATCTTCCAGCCTTGTTTTCTTATAAAGTAGATTGATTAATTTCTCAGTATCTATGTTTTTCTTAATATCCAGTACAATACGCATTCCATCTTTTGAGCTTTCATTAGATATATCAATAATATCTGATGTCACTTTATTTTCAACTAAAGAAGCAACATCTTGAAGAAATTTCCCCAAATTACTGCCTATAATGGTATATGGTATTTCTGTAATAATGATTTTGTCTTTGTCTGTTTTCTTTTTACCTATTTCAACTTCCACTTTTCCACGAAGTCTTATTTTTCCCGAACCACTTTCATAAATAGCCAAGAGATCTTTTTTATTAATAACACTTCCACCTGTCGGAAAATCTGGTCCCTTTATATATTTCATTAATTCTTGAGTGGTAATTTCATTGTTATCGATAAAAGCTTCTACTGCTCCTAAAACTTCCGCCAAATTATGTGGTGGAATAGAAGTAACCATACCTACGGCAATTCCTTCCGCCCCATTTATCAAAATATTTGGCACACGAACAGGCAAAACCTCTGGTTCTTTTTCGGTTTCATCAAAGTTAGCTACAAAATTAACCACATTCTTATCTAGATCTTTCAAATAGACATCTTGTGTGAATTTCATTAACCTAGCTTCTGTATAACGCATAGCCGCAGCAGTGTCCCCTTCGATAGAACCGAAGTTACCATGTCCATCTACTAAAGCCATGCCTTTCTTAAAGTCTTGCTCCATTACAACTAAGGAATCATAAATAGAGCTATCACCATGAGGATGATACTTACCCATAGTATCTCCCACGATTCTAGCTGATTTTCTATGTTGTTTATCATGATTTAATCCTAATTCATGCATAGCAAAAAGTACCCTACGCTGTACAGGTTTCAAACCATCTCTTATATCTGGCACAGCTCTAGCCGTGATTACACTCATCGCATAATCTACAAAATTTTTCTGCATCACATCTGCATATTCTGTACTTATAATTCGTTCAGACATTTTTATATCTCCTTTTATGCATCAACATCTGCTTCATTTGCATATTTATAGATGAAACTTCTCCTTGGAGGGACATCTGATCCCATTAAAACAGAAGTAACATCCGATGCTCTTTTACCATCCTCTACCTCTACCTTTTTTAACATTCGAGTCTCTGGATTTAGAGTTGTATCCCAAAGCTGACCTGCATCCATCTCTCCAAGTCCTTTATATCGTTGTAAAGTAAAGTTTTTGTGAGTCTTTCTATATTTTTCTAATGCTTTATCATCATATAAATATTCTTCTTTCCCTTTTGATGGTTTTGCCTTATAAAGAGGAGGCATAGCAATATAAACATGTCCTTCGTAAATAAGTTCAGGCATAAAGCGATAAAACAAAGTCAAAAGTAAGGTACAGATATGAGAACCATCTACATCCGCATCGGCCATGATAATAATCTTATCATAACGCAACTTAGAAATATCAAAATCATTTCCATAACCTTCTGAGAATCCACATCCAAAAGCTAATATCATGGACTGAATCTCTGCATTTGCCAACACCTTATCAATGGAAGCTTTTTCTACATTTAATATTTTTCCACGTATCGGAAGAATCGCTTGGTATAATCTATTTCTTGCTGTTTTAGCTGAACCTCCAGCTGAATCTCCCTCTACAATAAAGATTTCACATTTTGAAGAATCTTTACTGATACAATTAGCTAACTTTCCATTTGCATCAAAAGAAAACTTAGGTTTTGTTAAAAGGTTGGTTTTTGCTTTTTCTTCTGCTTTTCTGATCTTAGCAGACTTTTCAGCACATCCAATGACATTTTTTAAGATCTCTAAATTTCGATCAAAAAACAGTTGCAACTCCTCATTGGTTACCTGGCTAGTTGCTTTATTTGCATCCGGATTATCTAACTTTGTTTTAGTCTGTCCTTCAAATCTTGGTTCTGGATGCTTAATTGAAATTACCGCAGTCATTCCATTTCTCACGTCAGCACCTGTGAAGTTATTATCCTTTTCTTTAAGAATCCCAAGTTCTCTTGCGTAATTATTTAGAACGATGGTAAATATAGTTTTAAATCCAGTAAGATGAGTTCCACCTTCCTGAGTATAGATATTGTTACAAAAACCTAAAATATTCTCTTGAAATTCGTTGATATATTGGAAAGCAACTTCTACGACAATATTGTCTATTTCTCCGGAAAAAGATACCACATCATGTATGGTCTCTTTTCCTTCATTTAAAGCTTGTACAAATCCTGCTATACCAGCTTCTTCATGAAATATAATTTGATCTTCCTCACCCAATCTTTTATTTTCATAGATAATGGTAAGTTTTGGATTCAAGTATGCTGTTTCATGTAATCTACTTTTTACTGCTTCATCTTTAAAAATAATTTTATCAAAGATTTCATCATCAGGTAAAAAGTTTACTTCTGTACCAGTTTCTTTTGTCTTTCCAACAACTGGAAGAAGCCCTCTATCTAGCTCAACAACTGGGATTCCTCTTTCATAACGATCATGATGGATTCCACCATCTTTTGATACTTTTATATCTAGATATGCTGAAAGTGCATTTACTACAGAGGAACCTACCCCATGTAGTCCCCCCGAAGTCTTATATGCCCCATCATCAAATTTTCCACCAGCATGTAATGTGGTGTATACAATACGTGCAGCAGGTAAACCAGAAGAATGCATATCCACTGGAATACCTCTACCATTATCTTTTACAGTTGCGGAACCATCTCTCTCTAATGTTACCCAAATAGTGTCGCAAAACCCATTTAAATGTTCATCTACTGCATTATCCACAATCTCATATATCAAATGGTTTAAACCCTTTGTAGAAATACTACCTATATACATACCCGGTCTCTTTCTAACTGCTTCAAGTCCTTCTAAAACAGTTATATTTTGAGCATTATAGGTTCCTTTGTTTGCCACAATAAACGTAACTCCCTTCTTATTCTATTTCCTTATGAAATTCTTGTAACGATTTCACTCCTATCTCCGTTTTTGATTTTACTGCTAAGATTCCATCAGCAGAAGCTTTTGCCGCTGCAATTGTAGTCATATAAGGAATCTTTCCTTTTATAGCCGCCTTACGAATATAGCTATCATCAAAGATACTAGCCTTTCCTGATGGAGTATTCACAATTGCTTGTATCTCCCCATTGGCTATTGCATCTAATATATTTGGTCTTCCTTCTTGAAGTTTAAATATTTTTGTTGCCGAAATTCCTTCTTTTTCAATTAATTCAAATGTTCTACCTGTTGCTAGAATTGAAAATCCAGCTTTATCAAATTCTCTTGCTACTTCTGCAACTTCAGCCTTATCTCTATCATTTACACTGATTAACACGGTTCCTTCTAAAGGAAGTTTGTTCTGAGTTGCTTCCTGCGCTTTATAATATGCTTCTCCAAAATTATTAGCCAGACCTAGAACTTCACCTGTCGAACGCATTTCTGGTCCTAATAACGGGTCTACTTCAGGGAACATATTAAATGGAAAGACTGCTTCTTTTACACCATAATGATGGAACTCACTTTCCTTTAACCCTAAAACAGGTGAAGGATTCTTGGTGAATTCTGAAGTAATGATCTGGGTTGCAAGTTTCACCATATTTATATTACATACTTTAGAAACTAGAGGAACCGTTCTAGATGCCCTTGGATTTGCTTCTAAAACATATACTTTCTCATTTTCAATGGCATACTGTATGTTCATCAAACCGCAAACATGCATCTCTTCGGCAATCTTTTTTGTATATTCTTTAATTGTTTTTAAGTTTTCCTCCGAAATATTAAGAGAAGGAATCATACATGCAGAGTCACCAGAATGCACTCCAGCTAATTCAATATGTTCCATAACTGCTGGTACAAAAGCATGTTCTCCATCACATATAGCATCTGCCTCTGCTTCAAGAGCATGATTTAAAAACCGATCGATTAAGATTGGCCTGTCAGGAGTAACTCCCACTGCTGCCTTCATGTAACTCTCTAAGCTTTCAAGGTCATGAACAATTTCCATCCCTCTTCCACCAAGTACATAGGAAGGACGAACCATAACAGGATAACCTATGGTTTCTGCAACCTGAGCTGCCTCTTCAAAGTTTACTACCATACCTGCCTCAGGCATTGGAATCTGAAGTTTATCCATAATAAGACGGAATCTATCTCTATCTTCTGCCAAATCAATTATTTCAGGTGAAGTCCCTAAAATCTTAACGCCAGATTTTTCTAATTCATTTGCTAAATTAAGAGGTGTTTGACCTCCAAATTGCGCAATGACACCAAATGGTTTTTCTTTTTCATAGATACTTAACACTTCTTCTAAACATAGTGGTTCAAAATATAAACGATCTGATGTATCACTATCTGTTGAAACAGTTTCTGGATTACAGTTTACAATGATTGTTTCAAATCCCAGCTCTTTAAGGGCCTTAGAAGCATGAACACAGCAATAATCAAATTCAATACCTTGACCAATTCGGTTAGGTCCGCCTCCAAGTATCATAATTTTAGGTTTATCACTATTAACCTTAACTTTATCCGATCCATTATAAGTAGAATAGTAATATTCGTCCTCTTTACTTCCACTTACATGAATTCCTTCAAACATTTGATTAATACCTAATTCCATTCTGTAGTTTCGTATCTCTTCTTCACTTACTCCAATAATCTGGCTAAGATATTTATCAGAAAAACCATTTTTCTTTGCACTTATTAACTCGGATTTACTAGGTAATTGACCTGAATTAGATTTTAATGTCTCCTCTTCAAATACAAGCTCTTGCATTTGTTCAATAAAGTAATGTTTAATTTTTGTTATTTCATGTATTTCTTCAATTGTAGCACCTTTTCTTAAAGCTTCATACATGATAAAATGGCGTTCACTCGTTGGTACGTGAAGCATTTTTAACAAGTCATTTTTACTCTTGTTATGAAAAATACTTACATTCCCTAGACCATGACGTCCAATTTCCAAACTCTTTATTGCTTTTTGGAAAGCTTCTTTATATGTCTTTCCAATACTCATAACCTCTCCAACAGCCTTCATCTGAGTACCAAGCTTATCTTCAGCACCTTTAAACTTCTCAAAAGCCCACCTTGCAAACTTAATTACAACGTAGTCTCCATCCGGTACATACTTATCTAATGTTCCATATTTTCCACAAGGTATTTCATCCAAAGTTAATCCTGTTGCAAGCATAGCAGACACTAGAGCAATGGGGAAGCCCGTTGCTTTAGATGCTAGAGCAGATGATCTTGATGTTCTAGGGTTAATCTCAATAACTATAATTCTATCAGAAACTGGGTCATGAGCAAATTGTACATTAGTCCCACCAATTACTCCTACTGCTTCTACAATCTTATAAGCTTGTTCCTGTAGACGTTTTTGTACTTGTTTAGATATAGTAAGCATCGGAGCCGCACAAAAAGAATCTCCAGTGTGAACGCCTAGAGGATCTATGTTTTCAATAAAGCAAACGGTAATCATGTTATTCTTAGCATCTCTTACAACTTCAAGCTCTAGCTCTTCCCAGCCTAAGATTGATTCTTCAACTAGGACCTGTCCTACTAAACTTGCCTTTAGGCCTCTAGCCACTATGGTTTTTAATTCTTCAATATTATAGACTAGGCCACCTCCTGCTCCGCCCATTGTATAAGCAGGTCGAATAACTACAGGATATTTTAGTTCTTCCGCTATCTTTATAGCTTCGTCTACTGTATAGGCTACTTCACTTCTTGCCATTTCAATCCCAAGTTCATTCGTAGTCTTTTTAAATTCAATTCGATCTTCACCACGTTCAATTGCATCTACCTGTACACCAATTACTTTCACATTGTATTTATCGAGAATGCCTGCTTTGTACAGTTCTAGACAAAGATTTAGCCCTGATTGGCCCCCTAAGTTCGGTAAAAGTGCATCTGGTCTTTCTTTTGCAATAATTTGTTCAATTCTTTCAATATTTAGAGGTTCAATATAGGTCACATCTGCTGTCTCAGTATCTGTCATAATAGTAGCAGGATTTGAGTTAACTAATACAATCTCATATCCCAGGTTTCTTAATGCTTTACATGCTTGAGTACCTGAATAATCAAATTCACATGCTTGACCAATAATAATTGGACCTGATCCTATTATAAGTATTTTTTGTATATCTGTTCTTTTTCCCATAATTACCTCCATTAATCGTCAATAAACATTTACATTCATGCTATTGTAACATATTGTTTTTTATATTTCCACTCAAAAAAAGAAAGAAAAGATTTTATAAAAATCTTAGCCTTTCTTTTTATTATAACTATGCTAACATCATTCTATCATTAGAAAATTCTTCACCACTGACAGTTTCAAATTTCTTAAGTAAATCTTCTACCTTTAAGTTCTTCTTTTCTTCACCTGCAACATCATAAATAATACGTCCATCATACATCATAATAAGTCGATTACCAATTTGAATCGCATCCTTCATATTATGTGTTACCATAAGTGCAGTTAATTCTTCCTTTTCTACTATATGTTTTGTTAAATCTAATACATTCTTTGCAGTTTTAGGGTCTAAAGCTGCAGTATGTTCATCTAATAATAAAAGCTTAGGTTTTTGTAATGTAGCCATTAAAAGAGTTAATGCTTGTCTTTGACCTCCAGATAAAAGTCCTACTTTACTAGACATCCTACCTTCTAGACCTAAATCAAGACTTTTTAGTGCCTCAAAATAAAAATCTTTTTCTGAAGCCTTAATTCCCCAGCCTAATCCTCTAATCTTACCACGGCGATATGCCATCGCTAAGTTTTCTTGGATTTCCATTCCTGCAGCTGTTCCTCGCATAGGGTCCTGAAATACACGCCCTAACAAACTAGCTCTTTTGTATTCAGGCAAATTCGAAATATCTTTATCATCTAAAACAATAGAACCAGAATCAATAGAATATACACCAGCAATCA
>CAYYVJ010000042.1:0-17769 GCA_964475115.1 uncultured Lachnospiraceae bacterium | reverse complement strand
TACTAACAGCTTTATAAGTATACCATCTGCTTTTTTTCTTGTCAAGAAGTTATTTTTCTATTTTAAAATTAATATTATGCTTCTATTGCAAAACTTGAACATTCTGTCTCTTCATTTTTTCTTGCATTTCTTCCTGAAATCCCAATATGCTCCGCATGACATTCGTTATCTTCATTAAAGGTACATTTAACCGCTTCACAATCTACCTGAAGACTATAATCTGGTGTTTCAAATTGATTCCGAAATGAATCTTCACTCTTTTCATAGAAACTAGCACAGTAAGTTCCCTCTGTGGTTTTTGCTTCAACACCATCCACTAAAATAGTTCCCTTACAACAATAATTATCTGCATTATGGATACAGTTTACAACACTACAATCTAAAATCGGCATGATATTTTTCCTCCTTATTTTTTATAACAGTTCAGCCAAGCAGAGCGAGATTTAGCTTAGGCTGAACTGTTACACTTTTTTAGACAAAGAATACAAGAACTATTCTTCTCTATCTAAAATTAGTATCTACAAAGAGTTAAAACTTATGCATTACATTTAGATTTCTTACTATTTATCGCTATCCACAACATTAATCTTTTTAATTTCTTTTGTTCGAATTTCTTTACATATTGCATCAATGAAATCATCCAATGATTTCTGTCCTTCATCACCTTCAAATCGACTTCTAACAGATACAAGACCATCTTCTTCTTCCTTTTGTCCTACTACTAACATATATGGAAGTCTATCTAATCTTGCTTCTCTAATCTTATAACCGATTTTTTCTGCTCTTTCATCAACCGTAACGCTAACTCCATTTTCTTTCAATCTATCCGCTACTTGATTTGCATAGTCATGATATTTTTCTGAAATTGGAAGTACACGTACTTGTTCTGGGCATAACCAAGTTGGGAACATTCCTTCATATTTTTCAATTAACCAAGCCAATGTTCTTTCATAGCATCCAATGGATGTTCTGTGAATAATATATGGTCTCTTCTTTTCTCCATTTTTATCAATATAGTACATATCAAACTGTTCCGCTATTAAAGCATCCCACTGAATGGTTATCATTGTATCTTCTTTACCATATACATTTTTTGCTTGGATATCTACTTTAGGTCCGTAGAACGCAGCTTCGCCTTCTTCTTCAATAAATGATACTCCTAGTTCTGTTAAAATATTTCTAATTCTTCCTTGAGTTTCTTCCCAAACCTCAGCTGTTCCAATATATTTTTCTGTATTATTTGGATCCCATTTAGATAAACGATAAGTTACATCTTCTTCTAATCCTAAAGTACGTAAACAATAACTTGCAAGTGCAAGACAGTCTTTAAACTCTTTATCCATCTGGTCCGGTCTTACAATCAAATGTCCTTCTGAAATAGTAAACTGGCGTACTCTTGTAAGCCCATGCATCTCACCTGAATCTTCTTTTCTAAATAGTGTAGATGTTTCACCATAGCGCAAAGGAAGATCTCTATAAGATTTTTGACTATTTTTATACACATAGTACTGGAATGGGCAAGTCATTGGACGAAGCGCAAATACTTCTTTGTCCTTTTCTTCATCCCCTAATACAAACATTCCATCTTTATAATGATCCCAATGTCCTGAGATTTTATACAAATCACTTTTTGCCATTAATGGAGTTTTTGTTCTAACGTATCCACGTCTTTCTTCTTCATCCTCGATCCATCTCTGAAGAGTTTGAATCATTTTTGTTCCCTTTGGCATCATAAGTGGAAGTCCTTGACCAATAACATCAACACTGGTAAACAATTCCATTTCACGACCTAGTTTATTGTGATCACGTTTTTTAATATTTTCAAGATATTCTAAGTACTCATCAAGTTCTGCTTTTTTCCCAAATGCAGTTCCATATACACGAGTAAGCATCTTATTTTTTTCGCTTCCTCTCCAATAAGCACCTGAAGATGAAATAAGTTTAAATGCCTTAATCGATTTTGTACTCATTAAATGAGGTCCTGCACAAAGGTCAACAAATTCACCTTGTGTATAGAATGAAATTACCGCATCTACTGGTAAATCTTCTATTAACTCAACCTTGTAAGGTTCCTCTTTTTCTTTCATAAGTGCAATCGCTTCTTCTCTTGGAAGAGTAAACTTTTCAATCGCAGCACCTTCTTTAATAATCTTTTTCATTTCTCCTTCGATTTTGTCTAGATCTTCTCTTGAGAAAGGCTCTATATCAAAATCATAATAAAATCCTGTATCAATAGAAGGTCCTATCGCTACCTTTGCTTGTGGATATAATCTTTTTACAGCTTCTGCAAGTATATGAGAGGCTGTATGTCTGTATGCAGCTAAACCTTCTTTATCATTTAATGTTAAAATACTTAGGTTACAGTCTGAGTCTACAACAGTTCTTAAATCTACTACTTCTCCATTTATTTCACCTGCGCATGCCATTCTACCTAAGCCTTCACTAATATCTATTGCTATTTCAATTACGGACATGGGTCTATCATATTCTTTTATAGAGCCATCTTTTAATATAATCTTCATTTTTTATTCCTCCTATTTTTTCTTATAAAACAAAAAACTCGCCCACTTTTTATTCTTGTGAAAAATCACTTAAATAAAAAGGGACGAGTAAAGTTCATTAACTCGCGGTTCCACCCATATTGTTATGCAAGAGATTCGACCTCTTATGCAAAACCACTCAAATGATGATAACGGTATCACCGGACCGGATTAGGGTCACTTAGAGCTAGTCTTCGAATGGTTCCTATTAAGGTACTTCCAGCAAGTGTACCTCTCTCTGAAATATTTCCCATTTTACTCGTCTCGTCAACGTATTTTCATATTTTTTATGAACTTAATTATAACACTTGCTTTTTGTTTGTCAATGGTAAGTTTTTTATGTATGTAGCTACTATGCTTCTAACAAAAAGGCAATATAGCATTTTTTTGCTTCATATACATCTACCTTACTTACAATCTCCCAAGGAGCATGCATGTTCATTACAGAAACACCGCTATCGATTACTTGCATGTTATATTTAGCCATATATTTAGCGATTGTTCCGCCGCCACCTTCATCCACTTTTCCAAGTTCTGCTGTTTGGAAAGATATATTATGTTTTTCCATAATGCTTCTTAACTCAGCAATAAACTCTGGATTTGCATCATTTGAAGATGATTTTCCTCTAGAACCAGTATATTTATTAAAAGTTACACCTTTTCCAAAATAAGCTGTGTTTTTCTTTTCATTTACAGATGGATAATTAGGGTCAAATGCTGCACTTACATCTGAGGATAACATTTTTGAATTTTGCATTGCTCTACGTACTTTTAGCTCTGTATAGTCACCCATACGATCCATCAATTCTGCTACTGCATTTTCAAAGAACATGGATTCCATACCAGTGGCACCTGTACTACCTATTTCTTCTTTATCAACCAAAATACATACACTTGTTTTTTCTGTTTTATCTAGTTCAAGCAAGGCGGTGTAAGAAGTATAAGCACAAACTCTATCGTCATGCCCATAACCCATAACCATACTTCTATCCATACCATAATCTCTTGCTTTTCCTGCAGGAACTGCTTCGATTTCTGCAGATATAAAATCATCTTCTGAAATATCGTATTTATCCTTTAAAAGTTTTAAGATATTTGCTTTTACAGCATCTTTCTCTTCACCTTTTACTGGCATACTACCAATTAAAATATTTAGGTCTTCACCTTCGATTACTTTATTAGCCTTTTTGTCCATTTGATTTGCAGAAAGATGAATTAATAAGTCGGATACTCCAAATACTGGATCAGAATCTTCTTCTCCAATATTTATTTCAACTTTTGTACCATCTTTTTTAAACACAACACCATGCAAAGCTAATGGAAGAGTAACCCATTGATATTTTTTTATTCCACCATAATAATGTGTATCAAATAAAGCTAAATCAGTGTCTTCATACAAAGGATTTTGCTTTAAGTCAAGTCTTGGAGAGTCTACGTGTGCCCCTAAAATATTCATGCCTTCTTCTAGTGGCTTCTCTCCTACCAAAAATAGAGCAACTGCTTTATCCATATTGTTATAATATACTTTATCGCCGGCTTTTACTTTCTCACCTTTTGCTATCTTTTCTTTTAAATCTTCATAGCCATGTTCTTTTGCTTCTAAGATTGTTTGTGCAACACATTCTCTTTCTGTTTTGCAAGTTGATATATACTCTTTATACTTTTCATTGTATTCCATAATTTCATTTATTTGATTCTCATCATATTTTAACCATGCGTTTTTATTTTCCATATTTTGTCCTTTCTCTTTCGCATTTATTTAATAATTATTCTCTCAAGGTAAATAAAATACCTCTGGCATAAATTTAATTGGCTCTTCTTCGTTAAAATCAAAAGAACCTTCTACCATTTTAGATGTAATAGCATTCCACCGATTACAAGCTTCACTTTTCGCAATATATTCATTTGCCGCATCTACATCGTCACATTCAAAGCAATAAAAGAATTGATTTCCATTTTGAAAAATAGAATAATTTTTATAACCTGCTTTAGTATGCTCTTCCATGATTTCTGGCCATGGGTTTAAATGCATTTTTACATATTCGTCTAAGTATTCCTCTTTTACCTTCCAAGTCCATGCAAACTTTTTACTATGTGTCATAAGAGTTCCTCCATTCAATTTTAGCTACAATATTAATTACATTCTAATGTTTAAAATGACGCATTCCTGTAAATACCATTGTTATTCCATATTCATTACATTTATCAATGGAATCTTGATCACGAATCGATCCACCTGGCTGAATAATTGCTTTGATTCCTGCTGCATGAGCTGCTTCTACGCAGTCATCAAATGGGAAGAATGCATCAGAGGCTAATACCGCTCCTATTGTAGCACCTTCACCTATTAACTCATTTCCATGGTCAATTGCCTGTGCGGTTGCCCACACTCTATTTACCTGACCAGGTCCTATTCCTACTGATTGTTTATTTTTAGCTAAGGCAATACCATTTGATTTAACATATTTCACTACCTTCCAAGCAAATAGCAAATCTTCCATTTGCTCTTTTGTAGGTATTGTATTTGTCATTACTTTCAAATCTTCTTCTACTAATAATTTACTATCTATCGTTTGAAGGATTAGTCCACCATTTACCTTTTTCAGATCATAAGCAGTTTCTGCTTGTGGTGTGCTTATATCTTCTAGAATTAATACTCTCGTATTCTTTTTTGTCTTTAATAGTTCTAGCGCTTCCTCTGTATAACTAGGAGCTACTACTACTTCTAAGAAAACAGGTTTCATAGCTTCTGCAAGCTCCAATGTAACCTCTTGATTTATAACTACGATTCCTCCATAGATAGAAACTTTATCTGCTTCAAAAGCCTTGTTCCACGCATCAAGTATTGTATCTGCACTTCCTACTCCACATGGGTTTCCATGTTTGCATGCTACTACTGTAGGCTCAGTAAACTCTTTTAATAATTCAAGAGCACCGTTGGTATCATTAATATTGTTAAAGGAAAGTTCCTTACCATTTACCTGTTTTGCATCTACAAGGGATCCTTTTCTTTTTCCTATTTCTTTATAAAATGCAGCTTCTTGATGAGGATTCTCACCATAGCGCATATCTTGTACCTTTTCAAAAGTCAAGGTTAAATTCTCTGGAAGAGTATGATCATTTCTTTCATTTTTTAAATAGTCTGCAATCATTGTGTCGTAACTTGAAGTGTGCATAAATACCTTCTGCATTAGGTAAAACTTTGTTTCCAAAGAAACCTCTCCATTTGATTTAAGCTCATTTAAAATCATAGGATAATCGGAAGGATCTACAACAACTACAACATCTTGGTAATTTTTTGCTGCTGAACGAAGCATAGTAGGTCCACCAATATCAATGTTTTCTACTGCCTCACCACGTGTAACTCCATCTTTAAGGATAGTGGATTTAAATGGATATAAATTTACGATTACCATATCAATTGTATCTATATTCAGGTCTGTAAGTTGTTTCATATGCTCTGCTTTAGAACGCATTGCCAATAAGCCAGCGTGTACAACTGGATGAAGGGTTTTCACTCTTCCATCTAGACATTCTGGGAATCCAGTTAATTCAGATATTTCTATGGCTTCAACACCTTCTTCTTTTAATTTACCATATGTTCCACCTGTAGAAATAATTTCAATGTCAAGATTTCTTAATTCCTTTGCCAATTCCACGATTCCTGTTTTGTCTGATACACTGATTAATGCTCTCATTTTCTCTCTCCATTCCCTATGTTTCATCTCGCATTTTTTTCTAAATACAGAATAATCTTAGCATATTCGAAACTATTACTCAAGAGAAAATAAAGATGTACCAGGTACACTTACGTTTTTCTTACGATTCCGTAATACTTCTGTAAGTGTACCTGGTACATTATAATATTGGCATTGTAACAATCACCTTTGTACCTACATCAGCTTCACTTTCTAATTCTATGCTTCCATTATAATAGGCCACTATGTGTTTTACAATGGATAAACCAAGTCCTGTTCCGCCTATTTTTTTACTTCTACCTTTATCAACTCTATAAAAACGTTCAAATATTCGACTAAGCGATTCTTTGGGAATTCCCATTCCTGTATCTTCAACTTCTATCATTAAAGAATTATGCTGATTTTGAACCGTAACTGTAACAGTTCCACCCACGCGATTATATTTAATCGCATTGCTAAGCAAGTTTCCTATAAGCTCTTTCATCTGTCCAGAGTTTGCATTAATAATAAGTGGCTTACAATCAATTTCAACTTTTACATCTTGAGATCTGGCTAAAGGAACAAAAGTATTAACAACTTCTAGAACCAAAGGATAGATTCTTATCTCTTCAATAACTACTTCTACCTCTTTTGTCTCTAGTTTTGATATCATCAAAATATCACTAATTAAATTCACCATATTCTCAGTTTCTTTTTTTATCCGTGAAAGAAAATCTTTCTTTACCTCTTCATCAGAAACCATGCCACTCTCTAAAAGTTCTGTATATCCTTTTATTGAAGTGATTGGTGTCTTTAATTCATGGGATGCATTTGAAAAAAATTCCTGACGTACAAGTTTTTCAAAGTTAAGCTTTTTCAAAATAGTTCGAACTTCTTTTGATTGATTGATAATCGTATTTTGAATTTGCTTTAATTCTTCATATTTATATTTACTAAAATCAAATTTTGGATTATCTTCTTTTATCTTCAGCATCTCTTTTGAAATTTCCTCCAAAGGAGCTGTAATTGATTTTGATAATCTATTTGCCATATAGTATGCCATCAAAAAAGCCAAAAGGCTAGTTATAAGTAAGGGAGGAAGTAATGCTATGAAATAACTTTTAAAATCAACAAAATAACCACTATCATAAACCACAGAATAGGATAGTATGGTACTTATTCCTAAAACCACAATTATAATTAAAATAATTTTTCCAAATATGGCCTTTTTCACGATTTACTCCTCTATTTTTATAAATCTATATCCTACACCACGTATAGTCTTTATGTGCTCCTGACCTTTTTCACCCAATTTCTGTCTTAACGTTCTAATATGAATATCCAAAGTTCTAGTTTCACCATCATAGCCATATCCCCATATTTTATTTAAAAGTTCATCTCTTGATACTACTTTATCTTGATTTTCAACTAAATAGATAAGTAGCTCATATTCTTTAAAAGTTAAGTCTATTAGCTTCCCTACATATTTCACTTCTCTAGTTCTTGTATTAATTGTAAGTTCTTCAATATCTATTTGCTTGTTTTCTATTTCTTTTCCAGTCTTTCTTCTTAAAAGCAAGCGAACTCTTGCTGACAATTCAAGAATTCCAAAAGGTTTCGTCATATAATCATCTGCGCCATTATCAAGACCAATTACCTTATCAAGTTCTTTATCTTTTGCCGTCAAAACAAGTATAAGTAAATCTTTTAAGATTTCATTTTTTCGAATGGCACGAATAGCTGATAATCCATCCATACCTGGTAGCATTAAATCAAAAATAACTAAATCTGGTTTTTCTGTATTTATCTTTTCCAAGGCTGCTTCCGCTGTTTCAAAAGCATATACAAGATATCCAAAGCCTTCTAATGAGATTCTAATTAAGTCTCTTATATTATCTTCATCTTCCACTACATAAATTCGGTCCATAATATCTCCTTATAGAATTCGCACGTTTTTTAATGAACCAGTTTCATGGAATTCTGTCCACTCACAAATATTAACTGCATGGTCTCCAATTCTCTCCAAATACTTAGCAATCATCAATATATCAATAAAATCATCTGCATGTTCTGGTTCTGTTTTTAATAGATGAATAATCTCTTCTTTAACATTATTAAACAGGCTATCTACTACATCATCAAGGACTATAGTTTCTCTTGAAGCTTTCACATCTAAACTAACAAAAGCTGCCACTGCATCATGAACCATTCTTTTTGCTACATCTGCCATCTCAGGTATATGGTTTACTACATTAAAAATCGGTTCCCCTTTAAGCCTTAATACCAATTCAGCAATATCAGCTGCTTGATCCCCGATACGCTCCATATCTGTTACTACTTTCAAAGCAGTAGAAACGATTCTAAGGTCTTTAGCTACTGGCTGTTGTTTTAAGATAAGGGAAAGGCACCTAGCTTCTATTGATTTTTCTATATCATTAACCGTACGATCTCCTTGAATTATTTCTTTAGCCAAATCGTAATCTTGACTCTGAAATGCTTGAACACTTTTATCAATTGCTATCTCAATAAGTGAACCCATTTTTTCTAATTCCTTGTTTAATACTTCAATTTCATGATCAAAACTTATTCTTGCTGCCATATATAATTCCTCCTTTTATCCAAATCTACCAGTTATATAGTCTTCCGTCTTTTTATGCTCAGGCATAGAAAATAGCTTTTCGGTGGATGCATATTCGATTACTTCTCCTACCAGAAAAAATGCTGTATAATCTGAAATACGTGCTGCCTGTTGCATATTATGAGTAACTATGGCTACTGTATATTTTTCTTTTAATTCTGCCATTAAATCTTCTATCTTAAGCGTTGAGATGGGATCCAATGCAGAAGTAGGTTCATCCATCAAAAGAATCTCTGGTTCTACTGCTAAAGCTCTTGCAATACAAAGTCTTTGTTGCTGTCCACCTGAAAGTCCAAGTGCTGGTTTTTTTAAGCGATCCTTAACCTCATCAAATAAGGCAGCTCCAATCAAACTCGATTCTACTATATCGTCTAACTTTGATTTAGACTTAACACCATGGATTCTAGGGCCATAGGCTATATTATCATAAATACTCATGGGAAAAGGATTTGGTTGTTGAAATACCATTCCAATTTTTTTTCTCAATAATGTTGTATCTACTTTAGGATCAAAAATATCCTCTCCACTTAATAATACTTGCCCAGAAATCGTAACGTTAGGCACTAAATCATTCATGCGATTTAGTGTTTTTAAGAAAGTGGATTTTCCACAACCTGAAGGGCCAATAAATGCAGTAATCGCTTTTTCTTTTATATTCATAGAAACATTTTTTAGTGCGTGATTGCTACCGTAATGTAAATTTAAATCTTTTACAACAATTTTATCTTCTAACATAACATCCTCCATTTTGGCATTTTAACATCATTTACTTGTTCACGTCGAATTTGTGAGCAAGATATTTGGTTAAAAAGTTTATTATCAATACAATCGCTAGTAAAACTAAGGCGATTCCAAACGCATCGTCATATTGCGCTTTTGACATACTTAGATAAAGCTGAATCGTTAATGTTCCACCCGAATCAAATGCTTTTTCTAAAAGTCCTTCTCCATGTTCACCAAGCTTGGGTAATAAAAATCCACTACCTGCTGTAAATAGAAGCGCTGCTGATTCACCCACAATACGGCCTATCGCCAAAATAACACCTGTTACAATTCCTGGCATTGCTGATGGTAATAATATGGTTCGAATCATATACCATTTTGTCGCACCAATTCCAAGCGCTCCACTTCGATAAGATCCTGGTACTGTTTTCAATGCTTCCTGGGTATTTCTTATAATTAATGGTAACACCATTAAAGTCAATGTAAAGCAACCTGTTAAAATAGAAAATCCAAATCCCAATGTTCCACCAAAAAACACCATACCAAACAAACCAAAAATGATAGATGGAATACCAGAAAGTGTTTCTGTTGTAAATTCTATTGTTCTTACTAATCTTCCAGGCTTTGCATATTCATTTAGATAGATGGCAGCACCGATTCCTATTGGCGTAGCGATAATCAAAGTAATTACTACTATGTAGATAGTATTTACTATATTTCCAGCTATACCAAACGTTCCCTTAATAGTACTTGGAACTGTCGTTAGAAAAGACCAGTTAACAGAAGAAGCACCTTTAACAAATACATATCCTACAATAACTGCTAATAAAAAAATAGAAATAAATGCACAAAAATATATTAATCCAATTAAAAAATCATCTAATGCTTTTCTTTTCTTTCCATAAATACTATTTTCCAACACTTTCACCATCCTTCTTTAATATTTTATTTAAACTAATATTAATAAGCATAATAAATGCAAATAGTACTAAGCCAATGGTGAAGAGTACATTTCTATGTGTGCTACCTCCAGCTGCATAGGACATTTCGCTTACAATAGCTGTTGTTAGGAATCTTACTGAATTAAATGGAAGTGGGAAATTTACCGAGCTTCCTGATACAAGACTGATCGCCATAGCCTCACCTATTGCTCGTCCTACTCCTAGCACGATAGCTGTCACAATACCAGATTTAGCTGCAGGTAAAATCACTTTAAATATGGTTTGAATATGAGTTGCACCTAAAGCAAGAGAAGTCATTTTATAGTCTCTTGGAACTGCCCTTATAGCTGATTCACTAATATTAATAACTGTAGGTAAAATCATGATTGCTAAAACAAGTACAGCTGAAACCAAATTTGAGCCACCTGTAAATTGATGAGTAGTGGAACCATCAAATAGGTATAATTCCAATTTATACATCAAAGGGTTTAATATTAAAATACCAAGTAAACCATATATAACAGATGGAATTCCCGCAAGCAACTCCACCGCTGGTTTCACAACAAGCACAAATTTCTTTGGTGCTACTTCTGCCAAGAAAACTGCTGTTAAAACACCAATTGGCACTCCAAGCATAACAGCAAGTACGGTTCCTACAATTGATGTAAGAATAACAAACAAAATTCCAAAGCTTGGTTCTGCTGCTGTAGGTTTCCAAACCGTTCCAAATAAAATATCCTTAATTCCTACCTCGAATAAGGCTGGTGTTCCACTTATAATCATATATATAGTAATCGAAAGTACTGCTAACACTGCAAAGAGTGCACAAACTGTGAAGATAAGTTGAGCCATCTGTTCTACTTTTGCCTTTGTTTTCTTACTTCCAATTATTGAAAAACTTGTCTTTTCCATCTTTTTCCTCCATATATTTTACAATAATTCTTACTTAACATTATCATTCTTTCTGTAAAAGTAAAATCATTTTTATGTATAAGATTTGTAAAGTTTTTGTAAATACACCCGCAAATTCTTAATAGAAAAAAATTTATATAATTTTTACTGATATAATTTTCTGATTGTGTTAGAATAAACAATAAACGTAATGACAAAAAAGATTTCAAATAAGCAAGTATTACTTTAATATCGGAGGAGAAATAAATGAATTTAATACATTTTACATCTAGGTTTAAACCTGAGGGAAAAGAGTATATACGCACTACTCTTTGGAATCATTATATAAGCAATAAGATTATGCTTCTTTTTCTAATTGCACCTCCTCTTTTAGGAGTTTATTTCTTGGTAACAGGGCCTGCAACCACTTTATCATTAATATTTAATATTATTTTGATTTTATATCCCTTGTTCTCTTTTCTATCATTTTATAGGAAAATAATGAATCACTTGAAATATCGCGATGAAACCGATACAGCTTTAACTCATTATACTTTTATGGATAATGGAATTCTTTTAGAACAAGCAGAATTTGATAAATTGGACATGCATTACTGGCATGAGTACGACTGTCTTTATGAACTAAAGGGCTATCTTATCTTATACTACAAGGATTCCCTTAAACTAATCTTAGATAAAAAGGACATGGGAGAAGGACAGCTAGATGAAATTCGTAGTTATATTCTTTCCCATTTCGCAGAAACTAAAACAAAATACATAAAGGCCTGGTTTTTCTAGGCCTTTTTCTTTTTGAAAAAATCAAACACTTTCCTTACGTATTTTTTCTCTGGTTACTTCTTTCATATATTCTTGTAACTCTTTCATATATTTAAAATGTTTTGCATCTTTTTCTCCATATGTTAATTGAAGTTCATATTCTAATGGCAACCAAGTACTTATATCTGCTTCATCATGTTGTATCACTGCCTCCAAACGGTCAAGTGACTTATAAAGTTTTGCTTCTTCTGTTTCTAATGCATTCATTTCCATGAACAAATCTGAAAGTTCTTCTCTATAAGGAGAAGGTAAGACATTTAATATTTCTTTTACTGCTAAATCCTCTTTTTCTCTATCAGAATCCTGCTTTTCAAAAGAAGGAATATCACCTGTTAATGCTTCACCAAAATCGTGGAAAATACACATTTTAATTACTTTATCCATATCAAGCTCTGTAAATTCTTCTTTTACAAGCCATGCAAAAACAACCAAGCGAAAACTATGCTCTGCTACACTTTCATGTCGTCCAGAAGAAGTCCATGAATGTCTTGTATTACATTTTAATTTTTCTGCAATTCCCATAAACTTAAGTAACGTTTCAAAATCCATTTTTCTTTTATTATTCATTTAACAAAGCTTCCTTTTTCTTTATTTTATTCATTTTTATTACATAAGTAATGGTAAGAGGAATCGCTGCTCCAAACCAAGCTGCTGGATTAGCAATACAGATTCCCATAAAACCTATTTTAGTTGCTACAAAAAAAGCAAAAAATGTACGAACTACCATTTCCGCCACACCTGCTAACATAGGCATTAAACCGTATCCCAAAGCTTGCAAGGTATTTCTAAATATAAAAATAAGTCCTAATGGAATATAAAAAATCAATACAAATTTTAAATATTTCACGGCTAAATCGATTGCTTCTAGTTGGTCACCAGCTATAAACATAGTAATAAAGGCTTTTCCAAAGAAGACAACCAATAATGTTCCTACTATACTTGCTATAATAGAAAGGATAACACCTTTCTTCACGCCTTCACGAATTCTATCCAGTTTACCTGCACCAAGATTTTGCCCTACGTAGACAGCCATCGTTGTTCCAAATGTGAGAAGTGGCTGAGTAGTAAGTTGTTCCACCTTTGAAGCTGCAGTATATGCACCAACAACAGTAGAACCAAAAGAGTTGATAGCACTTTGTAAAATCATTACTCCTGAGGCTGTAATTGAAAATTGTAGTGCCATGGGTAAACCAATCCCAACTAATTTCAGTGCACTATCTAGCCTAAAGTCTAATTCCCCTTTTTCAAATCTTAAAACAGGGAATTTTTTTACAATATATACAAAACAAAGGATCGCTGACACTCCTTGAGAAATCACTGTAGCATAAGCTGCTCCTGCAGAACCTGCTTGTAATACTACTACAAAAAACAAATCTAATACTACATTTAATAGAGAAGCAATAATCAAAAAGTATAAAGGTGTTTTGCTATCTCCAAGCGCTCTTAAGATTCCTGCAAAAAAATTATAAAACATAGTCGCTATCATTCCAGCGTAAATAATGGATATATATTTATCTGCCTCGACTATAATATCGGGTGGTGTGTTCATAATTTCTAAAAGTGGTCTTGTTGTCACAAGCATAATAATCGTAAGTAGAAGGGTAACACCTACAGAGAGATACAAGGACATTCCTACCACATGTCTCATCTCTTTATAGTCACCAGCACCAAATCGCTGAGCTACTAATACACAGAAACCGCTTGTTAGACCAAAAATAAAACCTATGACCAAAAATGCAAGGGAACCTGTCGCACCTACTGCCGCCAAAGCTTGTACCCCCACAAAGCGACCTACAATAATCGCATCCACCATATTATAAAATTGTTGAAAAATATTACCTATTAACAAAGGAATTGAAAAAGATAAAATTAATTTTACTGGATTACCAGTCGTCATATCACGAACCATGGGAACGTTTTCCTCCAAAATTTCTAGTTTAGATGTTTATGATAAAAATAAATTCTTTAAAGTTTCAAGTACATTCTTTGTAGTATATCTACAAATTTCTTTTATTTCTATTTTTGCATTTTCCATAGCATATGCATATTCAACAGATTTTAACATTTCAAAATCATTATAGTTATCACCAAAAGCCATGCACTCCGTAGGTGTAATACTAAATTCATGTTGTAAGGTACACATTCCAATTCCTTTATTCACCCCATGAACAGTAAATTCCATCCAGTTTTTAGATTGATAAACCATATCTAACTTATCTTTCCATGGTAATAAACAGGAACCGACCATATCAGCTACCCCATCTTTATGATAAATCCCAATTTTAAGTATATCGTCTATTACTTCTTCTTTACTTCCTATTTCTTGTACGTGATTTAAATTCACTTCTCTTATATAGCAGTCAAAAGAAGGATCCTTTGGTGAAATATAAGCCATATGGGAACCATAAAGAACAACCTCACAAGGACTGCAATGATAGATATTTTTCATGAAATCAGTTCCAAGTTCTATACTTATTCTGTTTCTATTTAAAACTTCTCCTTTATACATTACTAGAGCTCCATCACTTCCAATAAAAGCCATCTTATCAGCAACTGGCTTAAAAAATTGCTTCATATCATAGTAAGGCCTTCCACTTGCTGCCACAAATAGAATACCTTTTTTTGTCAATTCTTCTATGACATGAAAAAAATCTTCATGTAAAGTTATGTCATTCTTCATTAGTAATGTACCGTCTATATCACTTGCAATTAATTTTATCAAATAGACACCACCTTTAGTTTAAATCAATTTAGATTCTCTAGCCGCCTTATAAAAGGTTACCATTGGGATAAAGGATTGTGCAAAATTCTTTGTTCCTGGGCCTGATACAATTAGAGTATCTCCTATTATACTTTTACTTCCACCCATTGCTGTACCTTCATGTTTTATATTCTCCCAGAATGTTTCCAATCCATATTCTAGGTATTTCTTCTCTTTTGTCAATTCGTAAGCAATTTCAAGTGCTTCCAAAATTATTGTATTATTTCCAAGACGCGAAAGACTAGGAAGTTCTTTATAAAAGAACAAACCATTATCCATGTAGCAATGTTCAATCATATCATCAACAGCTCGGATAATCATGTGTCTAAGTCTTTCTTGAGGATCAACACGATGGTAACGCATCAAGCTTCCCACTGCTATTGATATCATAAATGGAACACGGATTACTACATTATCTGTATAAGGAGATAACCAATATCCATATTCTTTCTCCCATTCCTCAAAGTGTCCTATAATCCAATCACATTTTTCTAACCATTTCTTATTATAAGTTTCTTTATAGAGCGCTACTAAACTTCGGAGTGCCCATCCTGTTTCTCTCGCATTAATCTCACCCTTTTGATGAAATACTGGTGTATCAAGTAATCTTAATATATTTTCACCTATACCGATGGCTGTATCAAAAGCTCTCTTGTCACCTGTAAAATGATAGTAATCTAATAAACCTTCTACCCACTCGTGACTACACACGATTTTTCCACCTTCTATGTGATTTTTCGAGTGTTCCCATTGCCCACCTAATAGTAGTGGATCCTCACTATAATGGCAGACATCTACATCCATCCAATGTTCTCCTGCTACAAGAACATAATCTAAAAACCTTCTAATACCAGTTCTAGCATACAAAAGTGCACATGCATGTGGAAAATCATATTCATTGTTTGTCCACACAGGAGCACCATTTCCACGCCCTTGCAAAGTATAGCCTGGATCAGGAGAATCTCCCCAATTCATCATTCCATAGCACCTTGAATGACTGTCAGCTTTATAGATAAAGGACCGCTCAACCCCTTTTATTTGATCTGCAACAAAAACATTGTGAAACACCTTTGCATTCTCATATACTTCTGCATCAATGCTTGGTCTATCTGGCATTTGATACATTAGACTTCGATGGTTAATTTGGCTCATATCAAGCTCTGCATCATGGAAATGCAATAGGACCCTCTGATTTCTTGCCATACCTAACTGCATAACCACCTCGTCCACACCCTCTGGAACAAGTTTGACACAAAGGCCTTTTTTACCAGCAGAAACAGCTTTTGGATAATTTTGGTGAGCTTGAAATATAGTAGCAGTTAGTCCAGCTTCTTCATCCGTATGATCCGCAAACAAGGTACCATAAAAAACTTCTGCTATATGCTCATTTGCCTCGTATAAAAGATACTTAGAATCAATTATCTTTTCAACATTTTCTCCATTATATCCATATTCATATACTGTTTTGTAATTAGAAGATGCTACACAGTTTCGTACTTTACCTTTTGTTTCCTTAGTAGGGAAGTTCACTTGATAAGAAGCAAGGTGTATTGGCTCATTTGTAGTATTAATAAGTCTATAGGAAAGTTCAATAAAAGGCTTGCCTACATATGCAATGATTCTTATCTCTACTCCAAGTGAACTAGTTTCACTTGGGGAACTTGTTTCACTTTGAACCATAGAACCCTTACCTTGAATAATTGTAGAAACTTCTCCATTTTCTACAATCTCCCACTGATCAATTTGAGCTTTATAATTTCTACCTTTTCCATCTTTTAATAAAGGAACTCCAAACTCTTTCGTAGAATATTCTTTATCCTTATAAGAAAAATGCTCAAAAAGTTTTTCTCCACTCTTTGTAAGTAAAAAATCAACTTCGCCAGTATTTATAGCAATCTTTCCATCTTCCCTATAAGTTGCCAAATCCGCTTTACGTATCTGATCTTTTTTATCAAATCTACAGATATATTCTGCCTTTTCATTTGCTGGCAAATCAGCCATGAAAGAAATATTTAACCAACGTACCGAGTAATCCTCCCATCTACTTGTAACCATAGACTGAGAAGGAAATACTTTACCATCTTTTTCGATAGCCATCCCTTTCGTATCCATTAACAAGCCTTTCACAAGTGGAATAGCTATCTTACATGGTTCTAAAAATCTATTTTCTTTATATGTTTTTTCAAAATTTAATTTTATCGTTTTTATGTTTTCCTACCCCCTACTTTTGTTAGTTTCATTATAGCAAAAAGAATAAGAATAAGCCAATAATTTTTCCATTTTAATATTGGCCACTTAATATAATAAAAGCATTATATATATCTACAATTCCATATCCCCAATCTCTATTCGGATACGTTAGATTTGGATTTCGCCTTGCACCTCGAGCAAGAATATTTCTAGCTTCTAAACTATCCATTGCAGTAGCATTACCACGCAATATTCCCCATTCCAAAAGCATAGCAGCTATTCCTGCCAGTTGCGCTGCAGCCACACTCGTTCCACTGATTCGCCTAAATGTATTATTTAACCATGGGCTAAATACGTCTACTCCAGGAGCTGCTAAATCGGGTTTAATATCATTTGCCCTTGTGAACCCCCTACTAGCTTCTACATAAAGACTTTGATCAAGATGATTATAGGCAGTTGCTACTATGGGAATCAAATTATTAGAAGGCGAAGTCAACGTAATATATTGGTCTGATTCTAAAAAATACGTATCTTCTCCAAGAAAACTTTTTATGGGAAGCCATATATTAAA
>CAYYVJ010000041.1:0-17784 GCA_964475115.1 uncultured Lachnospiraceae bacterium | reverse complement strand
AAAATAACCACACCGCCACAGCTCGTTGCTTCTATCATTGCAATCCCTCCTGTCAGTTGGTGTGTCATCTATGACTGTTCACAGTATACATCTTTTTCTCATTATAATCAAGGAAAAAGTCCATATTAATTTAAATATGCATCCATCACTTTTTTAGCAATCGGGACTGCGTATTCACTCCCTGTGCCTGAATTTTCTACAACAATACTAATTGCTATCCTCGGATTACTTGCAGGAGCAAAACCAATAAACCATGCATGTGGACTTCCATTTTGGCTATGTTCTGCCGTCCCAGTTTTTCCAGCTGCCGTATATTTTGCACCTTTCAAACCATAAGCAGTACCTTCTTCTATAACAGCCTCCATATACTCTGTTAATATTAGAGTTTCCTCTACACTCATAAGTTGTGCAACTGTTTCAGGTAAATATTTTTCTATTAAATCACCATGATAATTTTCTATTCGATCAACGAAATAAGGTTTCATTAATGTTCCATTGTTTGCAATTGTTGCTGCAAGAAGTGCATTGTGAATAGGCGACATCATAGTTTTACCTTGACCAATACTGGATTGTAGTACTTCCCAATCCGAATCACCATTTCTTAAAATAAAGGAACTTTTTTTATATGGAATGGATAAAGGAAGGTCTTTATTAAAAAGCAATGTATCAGATAAATGTTTGAAAGAATCCAAATCAAGGGATAAGCCCATGCTTGTAAAAGCACCATTGCAAGATTTGGCAAATGCTTCTTTTATATCTACTTCTCCATGTGCTTTCCCATTATAGCAACGGATATTATAATCTCCCGCTTCTAGAACGCCGTCACAAGTATATAAAAAATCTTTATAAGAATCCGGATGCTCACGAATATACTCTAAAGCAGTTATCATTTTAAAGGTTGATCCAGGAGGATACAATCCTTGCGTTGCCCTATTTAGTAAAAAAGTTTCTTCTGCATTTTCTGTATCTGTTTCAGATAAAATAGTAGCGATTTTATTTGGATCAAAGTCTGGTTTAGATACCATTGCAAGTATCTTTCCTGTACTCGGATCAATGGCAACAACAGCACCTTCTTTATTTCCTAATGCCTCATATGCTACTTCTTGTAATTCTAAATCTAAAGTAGTAATTACTTTATTACCATCATCTTTAATTCCCGAAAAATCATGAACCATCTTCTCAACTAGCGAGATATTAGAAGAAAGAAGTTGAAAATTAGTCAATTGTTCCATTCCCGATTTTCCATAATCGGCATAGCCAACCACGTGGGAAAATAATCTTCCATATGGATAATATCTAATTTCTTTTCCTTCCGATACTATGGTCTCGGCTAAAATCTCATTCTTATTACTAATGATAGGTCCTCTAATTACTTCCTTTGCAAAATTTTCTTGTCTTGTATTATATGGATTGTTTATAACAGCCTTACTTTCGAAAAATAGAAAATAAGAGAAAAATCCACCTAATAATAAAAACAAGCCACAAAATATATACATAATGACATTTAATTCCTGACTACTTTCTGATTTAGAAGATTTTTTATCTTTCTTCTTTTGATTCATGTTTTTCACCTTCTTCCTGCTTAATAATATAAAGACCTTGAATAATAGCAAACATGAACAAAGTACTTAACAGAGAGCTTCCACCATAACTTATTAAGGGCAATGTAACTCCAGTAGAAGGAATCATTTTTATAGCTCCACCAATTGTTAAAAATATTTGAAAACCATAAGTAGTTCCTAGTCCCATAGCCATTAAACGGTAAAAATTATTCTTACTTTGCATCCCAATATTAAAAAACAAAAGAATACAGCTTAAGCAAATAAGAATTACACAGATTGCAATAATCCCACCCAATTCTTCTGCTATTGCTGAAAAAATAAAATCTTGTTCTACAACCGGTATTTTATATGGCATACCTTTATATAAGCCCAATCCAAACCAACCTCCAGTTCCAATAGCAAATAAAGATTGTGCTATTTGATAACCTTTTGTATCGATTACAGACCAAGGATTTATCCATGCAGTTACTCTAGTTTGAACATGTTCGAATAGTTTGTAAGCAACCATGGCACATCCACTTCCACCTAGTAAACCACCAATTAAGTAAATCGGCTTCTTCGTTGCAACAAAGAGCATAATAACGTAGATTACAAAGAAAATTAATGCTCCACCTAAATCCTTAGACAAGACTAGTATTAATACATGTATAGCTGCCATAATACTGGCTTTAAAAACTTGCTTAAAATCTGTCCTATGCTCAAATATCGCTGCAAGGAAAAACACATAAATAATTTTAATAAATTCAGATGGCTGAAAGGAAAATCCCATAAGCGATATAGATAGTTTCGCACCATAGCTAGTATCACCAAAAAGCATCACGCTCAAAAGCATAAGGATACCAACAATTCCATAAACCCATACCATTTTTCGAAGAGATTTCATTTTTAACATGATAAAAGGAATAATCCAAGAAAAAATAGTTCCTACAATTGCTATCGTAAATTGCTTGAGGGCTAACTTATAGGATAATCTACTCAACATTAGAAAACCAAGTGATAACAAGATACACATATGACTTGTTAAAATTCTAGATGCTTTTGCGTATGCAAAGCGATAGAAAATCAATACAATAACAAAGAACATGACCTGACATCCATAAAACAGAATCAAGGTTTTATCCTTTGTCGTAAGATAACTAATTAAATATGCAATAAAGTGAAAAAGAAACATACCTATGTTTTGCCTCAAACTAGATTTGTTCTTTTTCATTTCTGTTTTAAGGGAAAAATAAGTAAATGATCGAAATGTATATACGGTCACTAATAGAATCATCAGATATTTCATTATTTCATTTATAATTAAAATCAAAGAATCACCTACTCTACTCCTCTTTTAAAATGTCCCCTTGTGAAATCTGAAAGTTCTTCTACATTTTGATCATTATATTTATAAACTTGAACAAACTTTCTAGCAATAGGGGCTATATCTTCAATTAATTCTAATGTGAAATCTAAACGGACACTCCTTGGTGCTATTCTGTCTACTTGTTTTTTTACATTTAGTAATGACAAAGGTTTAAAATTATATATTTTGTTATAGCAAAACATGCAATAATTCTTAACAGGAAATTCATTCTTAAGACGATCCTTCAATTTTAAAGTAACTTCTTTTTTGTCACATCCTGAAATTGTCTTATGTAAGCATTGTGCTGTAACCATCATTGGAAGATATCCATAAACCACTAATTCACTATTTTCTGTAGAGAGCTCTTCCAACTCTCTTGCATTTAATTCCACAGACAAGGTATCATAACTTACACCAAATTCCTCAAATTGTTCTTTGGAATAAGCATTAAATCCATACATGGTGTAATCAAAAAGAAACGCTTTCTTACATCCATGCTCTCTGAGGAATTCTAACTCTTCTAGGTTTTTTACAACAAATCCATCCAAATCTAGTTTCATATATTCATCCAAGTTATTTGATAACCACTTTTCTGCTTTATCTCTAAATATATGAGGAAGAACAAGATAAATAGACTTGCCATTTTTTTTACAAGCAGTAACCATGCTTTTTAGTTCCTGAGGTCTTATACAGCTATAATCCACATAAATTCCATCGATTCCATCGATTTCAAGTAAAGGTTCTAAGTATTCTTTCTTCTCAATATAACAATGAATTGGATAGCTTGTTTTATATGACTTTTTCTTTTCTTTAAGGATATTTACCTTTGGAATTGCATTGTTTCGGCGATATTTATCTAGAATTGATTTTTCTAGCTTTTCTAGCGCTAATCTTCTAAGTTCATTTAAACTATTTACAGGAATAAAGCTATCATTATCTGTATCTATCAGCAAATCTTCAAATACAAAGCCTGTATTTCCCGTCTTTTCTATTTGTTTGCGAATCTTTTCTTCTGTCATTGGTTGATTTTTAGCAGCCTGAACCATACCACCAGTCACTTCTACTTCTATATCATTAAAACTCAATGTTATTATAGCAGGCATTTCTTTATAAATTCTTACTTTACCCTTTATTATTTCTTTCAATTCTTTGTTTAAATACTCTGACTGGATTTCTTTAAATAAAGCTTCATTACGAATTTGCTTTTTATTATCTTTTCCTTCCAAAAACAGCATATCTCTACCATTATGTTGATCAAAGTATCCTTGTGTAAATCCACCACGGTTAAAAAGATCAAATAACTTTTGACTGTCATTTTTATCAACTTTATAATTTTCTCGTCCATTTTCCAAATAAAGATCAAGGTATTTACGATAAATACTTACAACACCAGCTGTATACTCTGGTTTTTTCATTCTTCCCTCTATTTTTAAGGAATAAACCCCTGCTTCAATTATTTCCGGCAAAATCTCAATGGTACACAGGTCTTTTGGACTTAAAAGGTATGATTCGTTTTTATCCCCTATTCTTTTATCTCCTTCAAAAGCTTCATAGGGAAGTCTACATGGTTGAGCACATCTTCCTCGGTTTCCACTTCTTCCACCTGCCAAACTACTAAATAAGCATTGTCCAGAATAACAAAAACACAAGGCGCCATGTATAAAACTTTCTATTTCTAAATTACTTCCTGTATGAATCTTTGAAATCTCGCTAAAAGATAATTCTCTAGCCGTAACCATTCTAGTTACACCTAACTCTTCCATCAATCTAGCTCCATATTGACCCGTTAAAGTCATTTGAGTACTAGCATGTATCGGTAAATCCGGAAAATAATTTCTTATAAACTTTAATACACCCATGTCTTGCACAATAACCGCATCAAGGCCATGATAATAAAGCGGTTCTATATAGTTATATAAATAATTTTCTATTTCATCTTGTTTGAGTAAGGTATTTACTGTCAAATACATATTCTTCCCATGTAGATGCACATAATTAATTGCTTTCTTTAATTCTTCCGTATCAAAATTATTCGCATACGCTCTAGCTCCAAACATAGAACCACCTACATATACAGCATCCGCTCCAGCTGCAATTGCAGCCGTTAAACTTTCATAGGAACCAGCTGGTGCTAATAATTCGGCTCTCTTTTTATTCTCATCTCTATCCATACGATTTCTTCCTTCCAAATGTGTATCCATTTGCAATCCTTATCCACTTAAGTCTTCACCTACTTAGATAAAAAAGTTGTCATTCTAGATGATCAATTCACCCATATGACAACTTATATCTATATTTTTTTATACTTCACTTCTATTATTCTTTAATTCGGAAGCGAGCTCTGTTTCTAGCTTAATAACATTTTTTTCCAATGCACTGGCTTCCTTTTGCACTCGATCAAAATCACTCTTTAAAGCATCTAACTTAATCTGGGTTGAAATAAGTTCATGCTTCAAATCATAGATTTCTTTATTCTTACTATCAATCTCAGACTCTAATACATCTGCCTGTTTTTTTACTTTATAATAATCATCTGCAATATTAAGTTGAATCAAAGTGTTTTGGACTTCTTTATTTTGCCGTCTAAAGGTATCTCCTTGCTTTAAATCAATAATCTTATTATTAATATAAGAGGCCACCTTGTTTAAATACTCTTCACTTTCATATCCACTTAATGTATAGACTCTTCCATCGATTAGTACTTGTGCGTAATTCTTAGACGACATACTCCACACTCCCCTTGTAAGATAATTGGAGTAAAGAATACTCCAGATTTTGCATTCTCATTATAAACAATCTTGGTGAAAATAACAACCTATTTTTCTAGTCCTAAATGTTTATATGCTAACTCTGTTGCTATTCTTCCTCTTGGGGTCCTTTGTATAAATCCCAATTTAATTAAATATGGTTCATAAACATCTTCTAGAGTACCTGCATCCTCTCCGATAGAGGCAGCTAAAGTATCTAGACCAGCAGGACCTCCTGCAAATTTCTCGATTAATGTTTGTAAAATAGTTCTATCATTATTATCTAATCCATGCTTATCTACTTCTAGCAAATCTAAGGCAATCTCCGCTACCTCACATGTAATAATTCCATCATAACGCACTTGAGCAAAATCTCTTACACGCTTTAGCAAACGATTGGCTAGCCTAGGGGTTCCTCTTGCTCTTTTTGCAAGTTCTAAGGCACCCTTTTCTTCGATTTCTACTGAAAGAACCTTAGCAGACCTTAGAATAATTGTCTTTAATTCCTCTATCGTATAAAACTCTAATCGATGTACGACACCAAAACGATCACGTAGTGGTGCAGTTAATAAACCAGCTCTTGTAGTTGCACCAATCAATGTAAATTTTGGTAAATCCAAGCGAATAGAACGTGCGGACGCACCCTTGCCAATCATAATATCGATTGCAAAATCCTCCATGGCCGGATATAGAACTTCTTCTACTTGTCTATTTAGACGATGTATTTCATCTACAAACAAAATATCACCTTCGATTAGATTATTTAAAACTGCAGCCATCTCACCAGGTTTTTCTATAGCAGGGCCAGAAGTTATCTTTATATTCACACCCATTTCATTGGCTATAATTCCTGATAAAGTGGTTTTACCAAGACCAGGAGGGCCATAAAATAAAACATGGTCCAGCGGCTCATGTCTATACTTAGCTGCCTCAATGTAAATCCTAAGATTTTCTTTTGCTTTCTCTTGTCCTATATAATCAGACAACATCTGAGGACGCAAATTATTTTCAATTGAATAATCTTCTTCCGTCAAATCTGTTGTAATCATTCTCTTTCCCATAATACTCCTACATAAAACTTATTTTCTTTAATGCAGCCTTTAATAGTTCTTCTACTGTAGTATTTTCCTCTACAGAGATTTGTTTCACTGCTCTTAAAGCCTCTGTTCCCGAATATCCTAGAGCAATTAAAGCTTGTGTAGCTTCATTTCTAATGTCATCTTTTATTATTTCAGGAGCAACTTCACTTTGATCCTTTTGTTCAAACATATCATCTAATTTAAGCTTGTCTTTTAATTCAATAATTAGTTTTTGTGCTGTTTTGTTTCCTATTCCAGGTGACTTAACTATGGTTTTCACATCATCTGCCAAAACAGCGAACCTCAGCTCGTCTGGTGAAATGGTAGATAAAATGCCAAGTGCTCCCTTAGGACCTATACCACTAACACCTATTAACAACTTAAACACTAGTAAATCATCCTTAGATAAGAATCCATATAGAGTCATAGCATCTTCTCTAACATTGAAATGTGTATGTATCTTTATATCACTTCCAATAGAGGGAAGTTGCATAATCACTGATGTAGGCACATAAATTTGATAGCCAATATGATTTGTTTCAATAATAAGAGAATCTGTAAATACATCTATCAGTTCTCCCTTTAGATATGAAATCATTTAAATCCTCTTTCCTATATCACATCTTATTTTTATTTTTCAGGTACAAACCCTTATATGTATTTTAGTATAGCATAATTATAAGTATATCGCAATCTTGTATCCTTAGATTTTATCTAGTATAATGAGATAGATTACAATTGCAACAATTTACATTTGCAATAATTTACATAAAATTTGAGGTGACTTATGATAGAAATTAATGCTTCCATCGATTTTCAGATTAACAATGAATTTTTACAGTCTATTCCAAATAATTCTTCGGTTCCTTTGGAAAAAATACTCTTCTTTGATATTGAAACAACAGGCTTTTCACCTAAGACTACGATTCTATATTTAATCGGGTGTATTTATTATAAAGATGATTCTTGGCAGTTAAAACAATGGTTTCTAGATGAACCAAAAGACGAAAAAGAATTTCTCATTTCCTTTTTGAAGTTTATAAAAGACTTTACCTTACTAATTCACTATAACGGAAATGGATTTGACATCCCTTATCTTGAAAAAAAATGTTTTCATTACAATTTGGAAAATAATTTTATAGAATATAAACATCTTGATATCTATAGGGAAATACAACCTTTAAAAAACATCTTACGATTAGAGCAACTAAAGCAAAAGTCTATCGAACAATTTTTAGAAATTTCAAGAGATGACCCTTTTAATGGTGGAGAATTAATTAACATCTACTATGAATATTTAAAAACAAAAGATGAAAAATTACAAAAGATTTTGCTTTTACACAATTCAGATGATATTAAAGGTATGTTAGCTCTTAGCCCTATGCTATCCTATACCAATTTTTTTAATCATCGTTTTAAGATAATCTCTACTACAAAGCATAATTATACTGATTTCGATAGTATGAAGAAGCAAGAATTATTAATAGAACTTGAAACATATACATCTTTCCCAAAAATGTTTTCCTTTGCTTGGGGACCTATTTACATTACGGGGAATAAGAATAACGTTAAAATTAGAATTCAATTATATACTGGAGAAATGAAATTTTTCTATTCAAATTATAAGGATTACTACTATCTACCTGAAGAAGATCAAGCAATTCACAAAAGTATAGCTTTTTATGTAGATAAAAATTTCAGAACAAGAGCAAAAGCTGCTAATTGCTACAGCAAAAAGACAGGCTTATTCTTGCCTCAATACGAAGAAGTTATTTCACCATATTTCAAAATAGACTATTATGATAAATTCATGTTCTTCGAAGCTACAGACGAGTTTTTAGAAAACACAAATGAATTAACCTTATATTTAAATCATATCTTAAACACTTTAAGAAAACCACCTAAGATTTAGCTTCTACATAGACTTATATTCTTCCAGCATAATAAAGAGAGACGCTCTTTGCAGATTGTCTCTCTTTGAACTATCTTTTTATTTCTTTATTTGTAACTTTTACGAATCAATTTTCTCATAGAAAAATGATTTATGTGACATATAATTCATAGCTTTATAGTTGATTATCTGTTCTGTACTTCCTACAAATAAAACACCACCGCTTCGTAAGGAAGAATTAAAGTTCTGATAAATAACATTCTTTGCCTCATCAGTAAAATAGATAAGTACATTACGGCAAAGAATCAAATCACAATTTGTAGGATAATCATCCTTTAGCAAATCATGCCGCTTAAATTTCACGCACTTTTTTATTTCATCACTTACCTGATATGAACTTTTTCCAACAACATTAAAGTATTTACTTTTAAATTCTGCAGGAAGCCCTGCAATACTTTTTTCGGAATATAATCCTAGACGTGCTTTTTCTAAAACCTGCTTATCTATATCGGTAGCCATAATTGAAATATTATGTAGAGGCATAAACTTGCTTAATACCATTGCTAACGAATAAGGTTCATCACCTGTAGAACAGGCAGCACTCCATATTTTCAAAGTTCTTGGACTGGTTTTAATTAGATTTGGTAAAATATCATTCTCTAAAACCTTCCACTGATCAGGATTTCTATAAAATTCTGAAACATTAATGGTTAGATAATTAACAAATTCTTCTAATAGATCAGCATCCTTTTTAATCGCATCCGCATAATCATCATATCCCTTATATTTGTTTTTTGCAATTAGAGCGTCAATTCTACGTTTCATTTGACGCTCTTTATAGGAATCTAAATTGATATGTGTCAGCGAAAATACTTGACCCTTGAATTTTTCATAATCCAATCAAAGCACTCCATTCTATACTGACTTTTGTATTATTCTTCTGTTATTTCTTCAACTACTTCTTCATCATTTTCCAAGTTTTTTACACTTAAACTGATTTTTTTATCTTCTGCATTAAAATCAACTACTTTTGCAGTTACTTCTTGTCCAACTTTTAACACGTCTGAAGGTTTTTCAACATGTTCTTTAGAAATTTGAGACACATGAAGCAAAGCATCTACTCCAGCTTCCAATTCAATAAATGCGCCAAAATCAGTCATTCTAGCTACTTTTCCTGTAACTACATTTCCTACAGCATAATTTGAAGAAGCATTTACCCAAGGATTTTTATCCATGAATTTTAAGCTAAGCGCTACTTTTGTTCCGCTTATATCTTTGATAAATGTAGTAATCTTATCTCCTGCTTTAAATACCTTTTTAGGATTTTCAACTCTTCCCCATGACATTTCTGAAATGTGAAGAAGACCATCTGCTCCACCTAAGTCAATAAATGCACCAAAATCAGTTACATTCTTAATAACACCTTCAACAACCATACCAACTTCAATTTTAGCAAAAAGTTCTTTTTGTAAGATAGCTTTTTTTGCCATAAGAAGTTGTTTACGATCTCCAATTACTCTTCTTCTTCTTGGATTAAATTCAGTTATAACAAATTCGATTTCTTCCCCTTCGTATTTACTTAAATCTTTCTCATAAGAATCAGATACAAGACTTGCTGGAATAAAAATTCTAGCTTCATCTATTACTACACTTAAGCCACCATTTAAAACTTGAGCTACTTTGGCTTTTAAAACTTCTTTGTTGTTAAATGCTTCTTCTAATTTCTTATTGCCTTTTTCAGCTAGTATTCTCTTATAAGATAACAATACTTGGCCTTCGCCATCGTTTACTTTAAGTACTTTTGCTTGCATAGGATCTCCTACGGACACAAGAGTAGTTAAATCAACATTTGAATCATTGGTATATTCGCTTCTTGCAATAATACCATCCGCCTTGTAGCCTATATTTAAGATGATTTCATCTTCTTTTACACCAATGACCGTACCCTCTACAACCTCTCCATTTCGTATGGTTTTAAATGACTCTTCTAACATTTGTTCAAAACTTAACTCTGACATTAGTATGAACCTCCTCGATTATATTGTTTGGGGTAGAAGCCCCTGCTGTAATACCTACGCTACCCATGGATGCCAATGCTTGCAAATCCAAATCAACAAGTGTCTGTATATAGTAAGTATTTTCACATTCATTCTTGCATATTTCATATAACTTTTGTGTATTGGAACTGTTTTTGTCACCAATCACAATCATTGCATCAACTTGCTTAGCAATTTCTTTTGCTTCTAGCTGTCTTTCTTGTGTTGCGTTACAAATTGTGTTTAAAACAATTATATCATAACCTTTTTTTGAAATAATTTCAACTATATCTTGAAACTTATTGTAGTGAAATGTCGTTTGGGCAACGATGCATAATTTTTCGTCAAGTGGTAAATCAAGTTTTTTTGCTTCCTCAATTGAACTAATAACAATTGCATTTGATTTACTCCAGCCAATAATCCCTTCTACTTCAGGATGATTCTCATTTCCTACAATAAGGATTTTTCTCTGATTTTCACTCTCTCGTTCCGCTACTTTATGAATTTTTCTTACATATGGACAGGTTGCATCAATTAACTCAAGTCCATTCTTTTTAATAATATCATATATATATTGGGGAACTCCATGAGATCTTATAATTACAGTTCCTTCCTTTAGAGCTACTAATTCCTCTTCCGATTTTATAACCTTTACACCTTTTTCTTGTAGTTCTTTTATTACCTCATCATTGTGTATGATTGGTCCATAGGTATATATCTTACTGTTACCATTTTGTATTTGTTCATGCACGGTATTTACAGCTCGTTCCACTCCAAAGCAAAAGCCTGCACTTTTCGCTAATTTTATATCCATTCTAACTCCTTATAATATTTTTACATATTCCAAAGATTGTATCAGTAACCTCTTTAATTGTCAAATCTGAAGAATCCACGATTATTGCATCGTCAGCTTTTTTTAACGGAGCAAACTCACGATTCATATCTCTATGGTCTCGCTCTTCTATATCTGCCTTTATTATTTCTAAACTACATTTCTCACCTTTTTCACATAATTCTATATATCTACGATTTGCTCTCGCTTCTGCTGAGGCAGTCAAATATATTTTTATATCTGCATCTGGAAGTACATAAGTTCCAATATCTCTTCCATCCATAATTACATTTTCTTTTTTTGCAAGCTGCCTTTGAAGTTCTACCAGCTTCAATCTTACCACTGGATATACAGAAGTGGAAGATGCCATTTTACCAACTTCCTCTGTCCGTAGAAAAGATGTAATATTTTCTCCATTTAATATAATTTGCTGCTCTTGGTTTACATAAGAAATACTAATGTTAACCTCTTCGGAAGCACTCTTAATAGCCACTTCATTTCTATGGTCAATTCCTTTTCTTAGAAAAAAAACTGCCATCGCACGATACATAGCCCCCGTATCTATATAAATATAACCTAATTCTTTTGCCAAGTTTTTTGCAATTGTACTCTTTCCTGCCCCCGCAGGTCCATCAATGGCTATACTGTAACTCATCCTTTTATCTCCGTTCCTCTTTTGATCGTTTGATTCATGATAGAATATGGTCACCTGCCGCATAAGCAGTTGACCATGCAATCTGTAAATTGAAACCACCTGTTAAAGCATCCAAATCCATTACTTCTCCTGCAAAGTGTACATTTTTAATTTGCTTTGATTCCATAGTAGATGGATTAATATCTTTCACCGAAACTCCGCCTCTAGTTATAATGGCCTCTCTTAGCTCTCTAAGACTTAGTAAAGTCAACCTAAAATCTTTCATACCTTTAATTATTTGTTTTCTCTCTTCTTTTGAAATTGCATTTACTTGCTTCTCTGGTGAAATCCCAATATAATCTAGCATAATTGGATTCATTTTTTTAGGAAGCAAAGTATCCAAAATATTTTTAAATTGTTTGTTTTTATTTGACTCAAATTCACGTAAAAGTCTTGCATCAAGCTGCTCTTCTGTTAAAGAAGCTTTTAAATCTATCTTAAGAGATAAAGGTTCTTTTGCTATTTGTTTTGTCACATGGCTACTTGCACTTATAATAACAGGGCCACTTACACCAAAATGAGTGAACAACATTTCCCCAAAATCACTATACAATTCTTTTTTATCTTGGAAAATAGTAACTCGTATGTTCTTCAAAGAAAGCCCTTGTAACTCTTTTATCCATGGTTCTTTTACGTTAAACGGAACCAATCCTTGTGCAAGGTCGGTTATAGTATGCCCCATCTTCTTAGCAAACTTATATCCATCACCTGTGGATCCAGTAGTACTATATGAAATTCCACCTGTTGCGATAATTAAACCATCACCATATATTTTTTCACTATTTTTAAGTTCAATTCCTAAAAAACTTTTATTTTTAGTCAAAACTTGTTGAACCACTTGTCCAAAATGTATTTTGACGCCCAAGCGTGACATCTCATTTTGTAAAACTCTAATTACATCGGAGGATTTATCTGATTCTGGAAAAACTCTTCCTCCTCTTTCAATTTTAGTTTTTAATCCAATTTCATTAAGAAAATCTATCATATCATAATTATTAAATCCATAAAATGCGCTATATAAAAATTTAGAATTAGAAATCACATGTTCAAATAAAGTCTCCATATCACAAGCATTCGTTATATTACATCTTCCTTTTCCAGTGATAAAAAGCTTTTTTCCTAACTTTTCATTTTTTTCATATACATGTGCTTCATGACCATTTCTTGCGGCAGATATAGAAGCAAACATACCAGCTGCTCCACCACCAATTATTAGTACTTTACCCATTTGATTCCTCGCTTATTTCTCAAACTCTTGAAATTTTATCTTTATCTGATTATTACTGATTAAATTAATTTCATCATTATTATATACTTGATATTCATCCCATATTTGCTCTAAATTTTCCAAAGTATCAATGACATTAGTCTGCTTCTTCAAACACAAAGCAACGATTAATGCATTTATTACACTTAAAGGTGCTACAAGGGAATCTACAATAGATGCCATATCACTCTTCGCTAATAGATTGCAAGATGAATATAAAGTCATAGGTGAATTCTTGCTATCTGTTATTGTTATCACTTTTGCATTTCGGTTATTAGCAAACTCTAATGCTTTTAGTGTTCGAACGGAATAACGTGGAAAACTAATTCCAATAATCACATCTTCACTGCTAATTCGAAGCATCTGCTCAAATAGTTCACTCGAATTACTTGTTTGCAAAAGTCTTACGTCATCAAATAATAAATTTAAGTAAAATCCTAAAAAGCTTGCTAAAGGTGCACAACTTCTAATTCCAACTACATATACTGTTTTTGAATGTAAAATCGTTTTTACAGCCTCATCAAACGCTAGACGATCTATCGTATCTAAAGTGATTTTTATTTTTTCTGCATCAGACTGTAAAATCGTTGATAATACACCAGATTTAGCCATGGCATCTGAAGCAATCTCTACTCTTTGTACTGAATTTAATTTATGAAGCACATATTCTTCTAGTGCCTTTTGAAACTCAGGGTATCCACTGTATCCAAGCAAGGTTGCAAATCTAACTACCGTTGACTCACTTACCCCTACAACCTTTCCCAACTTTGCCGCAGTTAAGAAAGCGGCCTTATCGTAATGCTCTGTAATATAACTCAGGATAAGTTTTTGTCCCTTACTGAATTTTTTAGTATTTCCTTCTATTCGTCTCATTAAAATATTATCCATATCGATGTCACTCGCCCCGTATTATAAGAATTAGAATGAGCAGAGCCTCAAAAACTTATTTATCCACTTGCCTCTGCTTATACGCGTATATTATATCATAAAATAAATAAAATAGCACTTAGAGTTTTCTAAGCGCTATTTTTATTTATACAAAACTTAAAATCATTCAAGTCCTTTTAAACTGGGTAAGCCTTGCTTTCCACATTAGCAAAAGTAGCATCTACTTTTGTCTTTTGTGCTGTTCTGTATTTAAAGAAGTCAATGGCAACCTGTGGGAATAAGGCATATGTTAAAATATCTTCATCTTGTTCTTTCCATTCAGCCATTTCTGTTTCAATTTTCTTTAATTCAGGTTCTAATAAATCAGCAGGTCTTACAGTAATAGGTGTATCCTCACCAATTGCTTTTTTCTGCACATCAGGATTGAAAGGCTTAGCTGTCTGTCCATATTCTCCCCTAAGAATCGCTTTACTTTCCTTTGTAATCATCTTATAACGTTCACCAGATAATACGTTTAATACTGCCTGAGTTCCAACGATCTGACTTGAAGGAGTAACTAATGGTGGCTCTCCAAAATCTTTACGAACTCTTGGTATTTCAGCTAAAACATCATAATACTTATCTTCTGCATTTTGCTCTTTCAATTGTGATACTAAATTTGATAACATTCCCCCAGGAACTTGATAGAGTAATGTTTTTATATCAACACCCAACATTTTCGGATTAAGTATTTTTTTCTCTAATGCTTGTTCTTTAATTGGTCTAAAATAATCTGCTATTTCAGCCAATAACTTTTGATCATAACCTGTATCATATAAAGTTCCTTTAAAGGTTTCTACCATAACTTCTGTTGCTGGCTGACTAGTACCCAATGCAAATGGAGAAATAGCAGTATCAATAACATCTGCTCCTGCTTCCACTGACTTTAAGTAAGTCATACTTCCAACTCCACTCGTATAATGAGTATGCATTTGAATAGGAATTTTTACAGCACTTTTTAGTTCTGTAACTAAGTTAGTTGCTTCATATGGAAGTAATAAGCCTGCCATATCTTTAATACAAATAGAATCTGCCCCAATGCTTTCAATTTGTTTCGCTAAGCTTACATAATAATCTGTGGTATATGCATCCCCTAATGTATAAGAAATTGCTATTTGTGCATGACCTTGCTCTTTGTTTGTAGCTTTAACCGCAGTTTCAAGATTCCTCATATCATTTAGTGCATCAAAGATTCTAATAATATCAATACCATTTGAAATAGATTTTTGAACAAAATATTCTACTACATCATCTGCATAATGGCGATAGCCTAATATGTTTTGTCCTCTAAATAGCATTTGTAATTTTGTATTTTTAAATCCTGCTCTTAGTTTCCTAAGTCTTTCCCATGGATCTTCTTTTAAAAATCTAAGTGATGCGTCAAATGTTGCTCCGCCCCAACACTCTACTGAATGATAGCCAACCTGATCCATCTTAGTAATAATAGGAAGCATTTCATCCGTTGTCATTCTTGTAGCTATTAAGGACTGGTGTGCATCACGTAAAACCGTCTCAGTAATCTTAATCGGTCTTTTATCTGACATTTATCTTCCTCCTAATTTAATGTTACTAATGTTTGACCTGGATTTACAGAGTTGCCAGCAGTTACTTCAATACTAGCAATTGTTCCATCCTCAGTTGCTGTAATTTCATTTTCCATCTTCATTGCCTCTAATATTAAAAGTACTTCACCTTTTTTCACTGTCTGTCCAACCTTTGCAGAAACAGAAATAATCTTTCCAGGCATTGGAGCCTCTACAGTTTTAGAACCTTTTGCTCCACTTGCTGTTTCTGCTACCGGTGTTGGCGCTTGGGCAGGCGCAGGTGCTACAACTGGTGTAGCTGCAGCCTGTATTACTGGTGACGTAGGTACAACTGGAATAGATGCCGCACTCCTTGTTCCTTCTTCCACCGTTACATGATATGCGATTCCATTAACAGTAATTGTATAAGTTTTCATTAATAATTTCCTCCATTTTCTTTATACATTTTTCCAAGTACTAGTTTTTGCTCGCTTAATAGATCTTACTACGAAACCTTCCGCCTTATCACCTAAAGATGCAGCAATTGCAGCTGTAATTACAGCTACTAATTGATAGTCATCTACTAATTCTTCTCTTTTTTCAATTTGAGCAAATGTATCGTCTACTGGAGCTAATACTTTTGCCTCAGCCTTGTCTTCTGAATTACCTTTTCCAAATAAATTTGAGATGCCTTTAAATATCATATATTCACCTCTTATAAAACACATCCATGCTTTTTGCGTGGACGGTCCTCTCTCTTTGTAAATAGCATTTCAAATGCACCTATAATATATTTTCTAGAATCCTTTGCTTTAATAATATCATCCACATATCCTCTGCTAGCTGCTGATTCGGCACTGGATTGTAAAGAAGCATATTCCCTCGTTTTTTCTTCTAAAAATGCTATATTATCTCCTGATTCTTTTATTTCTTCTGCATACATTATTTTTACAGCTTCTTTTGCATCCATCATTCCAATCGATGAACCTTCCCAAGCCAAAACAACATCTGCCCCAATCGATTTACTATTCATCACCACATAAGAGCTTCCTAACGCTTCTCCAATAATTACATTTACTTTTGCTACTGTAGCATTAGCAAATGCATAGGTTAGTTTAGCTACTGCTCTTGCAATATTCTTTTCATCATCTATCGTTGCCTTATAGCCATTTACATTTGTTAAAGTAAGTATAGGAATACTAAAGGCATCACAAAAATTTACGAATTCTGCAGCTTTTTCAGAAGCTTTTGAAGATAATCTTCCGTCATACTTATCCGTAATTGTTCCATTTTCATCATAAATTTCTTTACGGTTTGCTATTGCACCCACAGTGATTCCATTAAGGCGAATAAAACCCGTCACCATATCTTTTGCGTAATGTCTTTTTGTTTCAAAGAAAAAATGATTGTCCGAAATTTGAGATAAAGCTATTTTAGTGTCACCAACAGCGTTTTCAATGTTTTCACATAGACGATTTAAATCATCATTACACTCATCATATGACATATCATCTTCATTATTTGCTGGAATAACAGATATCAATTGTCTGATCTCGGAAAGAATTTCATCTTCACTGCCAACAGCATCAACAATACCTACCTCTTCACTTTGAAATTTAGCAGAAGTCGTATCAAGTTTTGAAACTTCATTTCCATTTAACGCATTTGGAGAATTCACAAAAAGTTTTGCATTTTTTTCTTCCATAAAAGTAAAATCTGTCAAAGTCGGAATAACAGCTAAGCCACCACCACAAATACCAAAAATTCCTGTGACCTGTGGAATTACACCGGATGCTAATGTTTGAGATAAATAAATCTCACCAAAACCATTTAAAGCATCTGTTGCTTCTTGTAATCTAAGACCTGCGCAATCAATTAATC
>CAYYVJ010000040.1:0-17946 GCA_964475115.1 uncultured Lachnospiraceae bacterium | reverse complement strand
CTTTAAAAAAGCTCATTGGTCTGCCTCCATTCTTTCATTATTCTGCTTTTATATGTTGTACAGGTTTTACTGTATCATTTAATGGTAATATATCATAATCTGAGTCCAATAGGGACTCAATTAGTTGAGGTAATGCATCTACTGTTGACGTCTTATTAGAAGCATCATGTAGTAAAACAATAGAACTATTAAATATCGGAATATCTTTCATTACATTTTTAATTATTTCTTCTTTAGGTAATTGTTTGGTTTTTGCATCTCCACTAGATACATTCCAATCAAAATATGTAATGTTTCTTTCTTTTAAGCAAGTGATAAATTCATCTATATTTACTTTGCTAATGGTATTACTGCTTCCACCCGGGAAACGATATAGCGTTGGTTTAATACCTGTTAGCTCATGCAGATAGGTCTGTAACTGCTCTAAATCCGCAATGAAGATTTCTTTCGAAGCATAAATATCTTCATAGACATGACTATAGGAGTGCATTGCTAAAGTATGCCCTTCCTCAACAATTCTTTTGTAAAGTTCCTTAGACGCCTCATCCTTTTGACCTACAACAAAAAAAGTTGCTTTTACATAATATTGATCTAATATATCAAGTATCCTATCCGTATTCGTGCTTGGGCCATCATCAAAAGTTAAATATACCTTTTTCTTTAAAGAAACAACTTCAGTTTCTTCTATCTGTCCACTTGCCTCTGTCTCATTTTCAATTGATGTTTCGGCTGCATAAACCAAATCTATACCACTATTCTCTGGAATTGGATCTAGATCAGTATATAATGCTTCATCATTTATTTGATGAATCAAAAGATTTATTTCACTTTCCAACTTATTAACCTTTAGTACTAAAATAACACAAAATACCACAGGTATCAAGATAGATACCGTAATAATTGCTACAATAATTTTTTTATATAGATTTATTCGTTTTCTACGTGCGTCTGCTAAATCGTTCTTTTGTTTTTCCATCCCACACTCCTTAACAACTCCTTATTGTCTATTGTATCATATAATGAAAAATAGCACTATAAAAAGATGTCAAAAGTCGACCTTTTTCTTTATTTTTATCGTTTTTTGTATATTACTCAACAAGAGTTTATACAATACCAGTTATATCTTTTATTACTTCACCTGCTATAATTAATCCTGCCACAGATGGAGCAAAGGAAGTACTTCCTGGTATTTGCCTTCTCTCTGTACACTTTCTTTCTGTGTTTGGAGGACAAACGCAATGATTCTTACAGCTATTAGTACTATCTTCAATCGGTTTCCTAGGTAACTCTTTCGAGTATACTACTTTCAATTTCTTTACATGTCTTGTTTTTAATTCTTTTCTCATAACTTTTGCAAGAGGACATACAGATGTTTTGTAAATATCAGCAACTTCAAATTTTGTAGGGTCTAATTTATTTCCTGCACCCATGCAACTAATAATTGGAACATTACTCTCATTTGCCCTTAATACCAATTCTATCTTTCCTGTCACAGTATCAATTGCATCTACAACATAAGAATACTCGGAAAAATCAAATTGATTTGCTGTATCTGGTGTAAAAAAACATTGATGCATATTTACTACAGCTTTTGGATTAATTTCCAAAATCCTATCTTTCATAACTTCTACTTTGTATTTCCCAATTGTTTTTCTTGTAGCAATCAATTGTCGATTTATATTTGTAAGACATACCTTATCATCATCTATGATATCTATTGTTCCCACTCCGCTTCGCACTAGAGCTTCCACGGTATAACCGCCAACTCCACCTACTCCAAAGACAGCAACCCTAGCATTTTCCAGCTTTTCCATTGCTTCTTCACCAAATATAAGTTCTGTTCTTGAAAATTGGTTCAACATTTATTCTCCTTTATAAGTATCGAGAAAATTATAGGACACTTTATCTTTTTTATAACCTATAACCGTATTTAAGTTTACATTATGAACACTTCTAAAAATATTCATTTCTATATTAGGGTTGGTTTGTCTAAAACGTTTAATAAGAGTCTTCATCTCTTGACGCTTAGATCCGCCACCTGCATTATCAACAATCGTACAGTTTTCTGTGAAACGGCAAGCACACTGGATAAATCTAAGATCATTGTATTGCGCCCATGCAATAATATCTGCTTCTTTCACCATGTAAAGTGGCCTGATAAGCTCCATTCCAGGATGATTCGTACTATGCAATTTAGGCATCATTGTCTGAATCTGCCCACTGTAAAGCATTCCCATTAATACAGTTTCAATTACATCATCAAAATGATGTCCCAAAGCAATTTTATTACAACCATATTCCATGGCTTTTTTGTATAGATGCCCTCTTCTCATTCTTGCACAAAGGTAACAAGGAGTTTCATCAACATTTGCGACAATGTCAAAAATATCTGTTTCAAACATAGTAATAGGAATATTTAGCACTTTGGCATTATCTATAATCCCTTGTTTATTGATTTCATTATAACCTGGATTCATTACTAAGAACACTAACTCAAATTTCTTTATTCCATGCTTTTGAATTTCTTGCATACATTTAGCCAAAAGCATAGAGTCTTTTCCACCAGAAATACAAACTGCTATTTTATCTCCCTCTTCAATCAATTCATATTCATTGAGACCATCGATAAATCGATTCCAAATTGCTTTCCGAAACTTCTTTATAATACTTCTTTCAATTTCCTGATATCTTTCCACAGCTACTCTCCATCCACTAGCTTCTGATAGCAATTATCAAAAGCATCTAAAAACTGGTTTAATTCTTCATTTGTTGTTACATGACTCAAACTAATTCGAAAAGAACACATAGCATTTTTTCTATCCTTAGTTACAGCGTATACGCTCCTAGAAGGAGTGTTTGGAACAGAACACGCACTTTTTGTAGACACACATAACCCTTCTTCTTCCAATGCCCTCTGAAACTCTATCGCTTTAATATTTTTCACACTAAGATTTAGTATATATGGTATCGACTTTATCGTACTATTAATTCTAACCTTAGAATATTTCATAAGCTTTTCTTTCAATTTAGAATTCAAATCTTGTAGATAGGCATATCTCTCTTCTCTATGATCAAATGCCAGTTCTACTGCTTTTTCTATAGACGCGGCTAAAGCAATCGCTGGTGTTCCGCTTCGATAGACTGTCGTACTAATCCCACCTTCAATAAGCGGAGTCAAAGCTACACCTTCTTTTTTTAATAAAATTCCGCAGCCATTTAAACCAAAAAATTTATGTGGAGCAAAAGATAAGCTATGAATTCCATCTATAAACTCTACTGGTATTCTTCCTACCGCTTGGGTAGCGTCTGTATGAAAATAGCAGCCTTTATAGTCCTTAAGGATGTCAACAATCTCTTCAATCGGCTGCCTTATTCCCAACTCACTATCGACATAGCCAATGGATACTAAAATCGTATCCTCTCGGAGCAATTCTTTCAAATGAATTAAGTCAATGGTACCCTCCGAAGTAATATCTAGCAAATCAACTTCATATCCTTGGTTTTGTAAAATGGTCAAGCATCCACTTACAGAAGAGTGTTCCATACAAGTAGAAATGATATGTTTACCATTTCCTTTGTGAGAATAGACTAATCCTTTCATTGCTAAATTATTTGCTTCGCTAGCACCTGAAGTATAGATTATCTCATTTGCTTCGACTTGTAAATAGCTCGCAAGACTATTTGTAATCTCATCCATGCGCTCTTTAGCCTCTCTACCCAATTTATGTGTAGAGTTAGGATTTGCTATATAATTCCTTGTTTCATTACAAAAACACTCCAATACTTCTTCCTCTACTGGAGTATTTGCCGCGTAATCAAAATATAACATACTCTTTACCTATTCTGCCTTTATGGCTATTGCTTCAATTTCAAACAAACCACCTTTTGGTAAGGCTGCTACTTGTACACAAGATCGCGCAGGTGTTTCTCCTTTGAAAAAATCCGCATATATTGTATTCATCGCTTGAAAGTCCGCTATGTCTGCAAGAAATACTGTAGTTTTAACTACATCTTCAAGTTCCATTCCAGCTTCTCTAAGCACTGATTCTAGATTCTTTATTCCTTGTGTTGTTTGTGCTTCTATACCGTCTACTAAATTTCCTGTTTTAGGATCTAGTCCTAATTGACCTGATGTAAAAATAGTATCTCCTACTTGAACTCCATGAGAATAAGGTCCTACAGCTGCGGGAGCATTTTTTGATGATATTATCGTTCTCTTCATTATGATATCCTCGCTCTTTCTTTGCCGATATTTACTTCTTGCTATAAATAAAGAGCGGAGATTAGTATTCTCACGCTCTTTATGAATCTATAAGTTACTATTCAGTTTCTTTTATAATTCTTTTTTAAATTAGATTTTTTCCATTTGTTTTGCTACTTCTGCAGCAAAATCTTCTTGTTTTTTCTCGATTCCTTCGCCTGTTTCAAAACGAACAAAACGTTTTACAGTAATTGTAGCTCCAACTTCTTTAGAAACACTTTCTAAATATTTAGATACTGTCAAGTCACCATCTTTAACATAGGTTTGATCTAATAAACATACTTCTTTTAATTCCTTATTTAAACGTCCAATTATCATTTTTTCAATGATATTTTCTGGCTTATCAGGATTTTCGTTCTTTGCCTGAGCTTTTAAAATTTCTTTTTCATGCTCAATATAGTCTGCAGATACTTCATCTCTTGAAACATATTTTGGAGAAACTGCTGCAATTTGCATAGCAACGTTCTTTAATGCTTCTTTCACTGCTTCATTTACAACTGAAGTTTCAGCTTCTACAAGAACACCAATTCTTCCACCGCCATGAATATAAGAAACAACACAGCCATTTTCTACATTGATTCTTTCAAATCTTCTTATGCTAAGATTTTCACCAATAATAGCAATTTGACTAGATAGAGCTTCTTTTACAGTCTTTGAAGAATCTTTATGCCAAGCCTCTGCGCTTAATTCTTCTACATCTTTTGCATCAGATTTAATTACCTGTTCTACAACATCTGCAACATATTCTCTAAACACTTCATTTTTTGAAACAAAGTCTGTTTCACTGTTTACTTCAACAATCGCTGCTTTATTATCATCTATTATAATAGCTGCAACCATACCTTCTGCTGCAATTCTACCTGCTTTTTTCTCAGCTGCTGCAAGGCCTTTTTCTCTTAAAAATTCAATTGCCTTATCCATGTCACCATCTGTAGCTGCCAAAGCCTTCTTACAATCCATCATTCCGGCTCCGGTTAGTTCTCTTAAATCTTTAACCATAGCTGCTGTTATAGCCATCTTAGTTACCTCCATTTGTTTTGTTATTAGTGTGTGACGATTTATTAGCTTAAAACTTCTTCTTCAAATCCTTCTGCTTCAGCTTCTTCTGTTGTTTGAACGCCTTGATTTGCTTCGATAACAGCATCAGCCATCTTGGAAGAAATTAATTTAACTGCTCTAATAGCATCATCATTACCAGGGATAACATAATCTAGTTCTTCTGGATCGCAGTTTGTGTCTGCAATTCCAACCAATGGAACACCAAGAGAATGTGCTTCTTGAACACAAATTCTTTCTTTCTTTGGATCTACAACAAATATAATATCAGGAATCTTTTTCATATCTTTGATCCCACCAAGATTCTTCTCAAGTTTATCCCATTCTTTTTTCAATTCAATAACTTCTTTTTTAGGAAGAACTGAAAATGTTCCATCTTCAGACATACGTTCGATTTCTCTCAAACGAGCAATTCTACTTTGAATTGTCTTGAAGTTAGTTAACATTCCACCTAACCATCTTTCATTTACATAAAACATGTTACAACGTTCAGCTTCAGATTTAATTGCATCTTGCGCTTGTTTTTTTGTTCCAACAAAAAGAACGCTTCCGCCTTCAGCTACTACATCAGAAATAGCTTTGTAAGCTTCATCTACTTTACCTACAGATTTTTGTAAGTCAATAATATAGATACCATTTCTTTCTGTGTAAATGTAAGGAGCCATTTTAGGGTTCCATCTTCTTGTTTGGTGACCAAAATGTACACCTGCTTCTAATAATTGTTTCATTGAAATAACGCTCATTTTTTTCCTCCGTTTGGTTTTTGCTTCCGTATACCTTAGCTTCTAAAGAACCATTTGGCACCCTTTTAGAAATCAGTATACGTGCTTAATTTGTTACACTCTTTAACTTTTTTCAAAGAGCATTTTTACCGTAGAATTATATCACATAATGTATAGCTTTGTAAAGGCTTATTTTAACATATTCATAAGTTCTTCATAAGACATACCTGGATACATTTCATATGTTCCCGATTGAATCTTTCTTGATACACCTTTTTGAATTAGATATCGATTAAACTCTTTCGCATCTGTTATTATACCATGTTCCTCAAGTATCCCAGCTATCTTATCAGAAGAATAGCCTTTTTCAATTGTAATCTTTATAGCAGAAGTTGATATTTCCTCTTGAGTTTCAGTTTCTTCTACTGTCGTAGTTTCTTCTGCTGTTGTAGCCTCTTCTGCTGTTGTAGCCTCTTCTATTATTGTAGTTTCTTCTACTGTTGTAATCTCTTCTACTGTAGTTTCTTCTTTCATTACCATTCCTAAAACTTCAGCTTTTGAAATAATATCCTCATCAGATAATTCTTTTCCTCTTCCTGAAATGTAAAAAGAAATCCCAATAATTATAGTTGCAAACAAGATACCTATCCCAAATCCTTTTAGGTAATATTTTAGTTTCATAGTATATTTCCTCCTTGAAACAAGTCAATTACCAATTGAACTTCACCAAGACCTATTCCTAATTCTTTTGCAATGTCCAAATTAGATTTTCCTTCATAATGCAATCTTAATATATCTTCGTTATTGTTCCTTTTATATTCTTCTTGAACATCATTTTCTTTTTGCTTTTCTGTAGATAAAACTAAGGGTGAATCACTTTTAACTTCCTCAAGAACATCTTGATTTTTCATAATAGAATTAACTTCATGTATTCTTTCTTTCAGGCTTCTATCTTTGTCATCCAACATACTATATAAAAACATAACTTCATTGTGACCTTTATTTATTTCATCCAAAACTCCATCTGAATAATCTTTTACCGCCATAATCTTCTCATTGGATAGTTTCTCTAATTCTCTCTCTGCTTTTACAGCAATATCTCCTGATAGACCCTCTAACAAATCTTCTATAGTTGTTTTCGTCTGACTTGTTAGGGACTCTTTCGTCTCTTCACTTAGCACATAATCACGTGCTGCTTTATTCAACTTTTCTTCAGAAATCTTATCAGAAATGAAATAGCTAATAGCAATTGCACTTAAACCAATTACAATCAAGAAAATCTCTAATGGTGTCATACATACTCTCCTTATAAAGCAACTTATATCTTCACATCAAAACTATTATTGCCCTTTATGATTACTTTATCATTCTGGTTCTTGTTTTTATTTTTTTCTTTTTCCTTTTGTTCTTGAGCAAAATAAAAACCACTCCCTTTTTCTTTTGCATCAAAACGCTTCTCTTGTTTGTCTACCTCATTATATTTTGTAACTTGTTTTGTATTATGTTCTACTTCTTTTTGAAGTTGGGCTTGAATATTAGTTTGATCAATTAGAGGTTTTGCATCTTGATTTTGTTTCATATGTCCGATATCTTGAGTTCTCTGTATCACTCCCTGGTGTAAAATGGGACCAATTGCCATAGCTTTCACATCCTTTTTAAAGTGTCAATATCTTAACTTCACCATCTGATTTTACAAACTGCGAAAAGCTTCTAATATCTCTCGTTATCAAAACTTCTCCACCTACAATTATCTTTACTCCAGGATAAATGTTTTTTGATACTTTTATTCTTGCATCTGTATCTGCCATAAGGGCCTCTGTCGACTCTATGATTTCTTTAGAAACTTCTTTTATACGATTGTATATCGCAATATATCTTTGAAGGGTTCCCTTGAATTCACTTATTTTGTCAGTTGCCAATTGTCCTCTTTCTTGTTTGGCTTTTAGCATATCAACTACTTGTCTAAGTCTGTATTCTTCTTCCCTCAATTTCTTTTCTTCTTCTTGTAGTTTGAGCAATTCATCTTGTTGACCAGGGTCTGCGCCCACCTCTACAACCGTTGACGTTCCCATTGCAGAGCCGATGTTTTGCGCTTCAATTTGGCGAGAAGATCTTACATTTCCACCAATCAGCAAGCCTCTTTTCCCCTTAAGTATAATTTCACCATTTGCAGATACTGTGCTATGAAGAATACAATCTGTTTCAATTGCTCCTCCTGCTTTTACTTTAGCACTTTCAATAAATTTTGCCACAATATTTCCTTTGGCATCTAGAACTCCCTTGTTCATTCCTTGAATTCCACGCCTTAGTACAATTTGTCCGCCTGCTATTATTTGTGCACCCTCTACAACACCATTTATTTCAATGTCTCCCGACGCTGTGATTGAAAAACCCGTTCTAACATTTCCTTTTACAAAAACATTTCCTTCATACTGAATATCTCCAGTAGAAGCATCAACATCGCCTGCTACTTCATAGGTGTTTGAAACTATAACCTTTCCTTCATAATCTATTTCAACATGTCCACTTACTGCTGATATTAGTTGCAAAGAATCTTCTGAGAGATTAATATTTCTACCATATTTCAATCTTCTTTTTTCCACCTTTTTAGGAGGAATTTCTTTTCCAAACACATCACTACCCGGTCTACCAAGTATTTCAGGTGTTAAAGTGGCTAAAATTGTTCCAACACTAACCTTGTTGATGTTTTCTAAATGATGAAAATCCACGGTACCATCATCATTTAGCTTGGGCTTAGAATTTAAATTCAAGTTAAAATGGTAGGTAATCTTAGCATCTCTTCCATTTACAACTGGTGAACCTTTTGCTAAAACCAAATCTTCACAATACTTTCTATTTTTAATGAATTCGTCTATTACATCCTCTTGGATTCCAAAAACGATACCCAAGTATTTTAGATTATTCATGATTTCATTCTTATCTATTAACTTACCTTTACTACTAGGTGGATAAAATCTTCCAATCGCTGACATCTTATCAATCTCTATTTCAATTTTTATTTCTTCCGAAATAGGTAATATTATAGCATCTGTTAATTTTATTTCAGTTTCCTCAGTAGCATTTTTTAATATTTGATTTATTTGAGGCAAATTATAACCTTCAATCATTTGTCTTGATAAATAACGAACCAATTCATCTACTTTCAGTGGGGTTCCTAGTTCAAGTGCCGGAAATATCTTCAAATACGTACCATCTTCTCTATCAATAATTTGAAAATATCCATTTCTACTTCCCATTTTGACCCCTCCTATGTAAGAAAAATAATATCTGCTTGATTGCCCAATTTTTGTCTTAATTTCTGTAATGCTCTAGTATGTAGCTGCGAAATCCTTGATTCAGACACTTCCAAAACCATGCTTATTTCTTTTAATGTTAATTCCTCATAGTAATATAAAAGGATTACCTTTTTTTCTCTTTCTGTTAAAACCTGTAGCGATTCTTCTAATAATTTTTTTATTTCTTTACTTTCTACTACCTCTTCAGGCCCATCAAATCTTTTTTGTCCTTGCGCATCTGTCGAAATATCTGCGCCTTGCTCTACATAATCCTCTAAGGACATAAGCCTCGAAACTTTCGCCTGACTTTCCCATGTATAAAATTCTTCTATAGAAATTTCTAATTCTTTAGCTAACTCTCCGTCTGTGGCAACTCTTCCAAGTTCTGCTTCCAGTTTAGCAAAAGCCGCATCTATCTTTTTTTGTTTTTGTCTTAAACTTCTAGGCAACCAATCCATCTTTCTGATTTGGTCTAAAATCGAACCACGTATCCTTAAACTTGCATATGTCTCAAATTTAATTCCTTTATCATAGTCAAATTTATCAATTGCATCTATAAGTCCAAAAATTCCGTAACTTACCAGGTCATCGTATTCTACATTATAGCCTAAATACATACTAAGTTTTCCCGCTATAATCTTAACCAAGGGAGCATACTCAATAATAAGCTTCTCCCTTACCTCTACACTTTTATCTTTTGAATAAGATTCCCATAACTTGTTTCTAGCTGCCTCTTCCATTCCGACTACCTCCAGCTAAATTTATCAGCTTTCGTGTATATTTTCAATTCATTTCTTCTGATTGTAACGCATCTTCTTCAAAGCCGTCCATTTCTTCTATTTCTACAAATGGCTCTTTCTTTTCTATTAGTATTTTATCCAATAAAACTTTTACTGTTATTCCTATTATATAAAATACGATTAAAACAACAATTAGAAGTGTTATAAAGTAATTAATCTCATATTGTTTTACTATAGAAATAATACATGTAATCATCCCTGCAATAAGCATAATTATTGATGGAATATTTCTTCTTCTCATACCAACCTCCATCTAAATGGATTTACTTCATTAATATATTTTCTCTGGCTTTCCTACCGATTTAACCAACAACTCACCTGTCTCAGAAAAAAACACTATCGTCCTTCCATAATTCGCACCAGTATCCTCTGCTAAAATTGGAATTCCAAGTTCCTTCAGTTTTTTCTTTACAGCTTCTACGTTTCTATCTCCAATACGCATTAAGTCATTCGTTGAAGATTGAAAGGAAAACATTTGTGCACCACCAGCTATTTTAGCTTGAAGTCTTTTACTATCCGCACCTAATTCAACCATCTTCTCTATCAACAAATCAATCCCCGTATCTGCAAATTTCGCAGGGTTCTTATCTCTTGTAATTTGAGTACTGTCAGGTAGCATAATATGCGCTAACCCACTCACCTTTTTAACTCTGTCATACAAGGCAATTCCTACACAGGATCCTAGTCCTAAGGTTGTCAATGAGTCTGGCACCACACATGTCTGCAAATCAGCCATACCTACTTTTATCGAATTGCCCATTTTGTTCACCTATAATCCTAATGATTTTAATATTTTTCCATAAGAATCTTCCTGAGGTATAAGAATAAAATATCCACTTATCTCAGTTTCATCTCCAAAATCAGTTTGTATTAAAAGTACTTGATCTCCTACTTTACCAAACTCTATGGCTGGAACACTTAAAATTGCACCTGCCATATCCACACTGATGTATGGGATAGACATGTTTATATTCATCTGGAGCAATGCAGATAAAGCAGATAAATAAGAACCAGTAATAATATTACCAATCTCACTTAATGCAGAAAGTTCTAACTCTGTAAATTCTGCATTAATGTCCATATCCATCTCACCCATCAGCTGAGAGATTAAAAATCTTGCAGATTTCTTATCTAGCATAAACATCATCATTCCATCAATATCTTCTGAAATCGTGACTAAAACTGCTGCCATAATATCTTCTTCACTACCAATAATCGTAGCAAGATCCTGAAATCCAACCATATCAACCTTTGGCACCTTCATATCAATTCTAGCATTTATCAGCTTAGCCAATGCAGTTGTAGCATTCCCTGCACCTATGTTTCCTATCTCCTTAAGAACATCAAATTGTATTTCATCCATTTTTTAATACCTTCTTCCTATACAGCAATAGTTTCTATTCTTACTCCAAAACTAGGCTTCCAATATTTAAAATTGATATAAGTTCACCATCATGCTTTCCAATAGAAGCAACATATAAGGTTCTTTCTTCCTGGTTGTCTATATTAGGCTTTTCCATCTCTTCTACCGATAAAGTGACAACTTCCCTTACAGCATCTACTATTATACCTATAGGATTTTGCTTGTCTGGTTTCAAAATAATAATTCTTGAAGCAGATGTCGTTTCAATTTCTTCTAATTCAAATTTCAAGCGGAGGCTCATAACTGGTATAATTTCTCCTCTTAGATTGATGACACCTTTGTAATAGTTTTGAACTTTAGGAACTCTGGTTATCTTCTCCATTTTTACGATACTATCAATATACTGGATATCAATCCCATATTGCTCATTCGCTATATTAGTCACTATAAATTGTTTTGCTTGTTCGTCCAATCTAATCGCCTCCTTTTATAATAATGTACCTGTGTCCAGAATAAGAGCTACTTCTCCATCTCCTAAAATGGTTGCACCACCAATTAATTTATTGTTATTTATGAATTTCCCAAGAGGCTTAATAACAATTTCTTGTTGACCAATTAATTGATCAACTACTAGTCCTGCCTGTTTATCACCTTTATTTATAATTACTACAATTAAGCTTTCAACGCTTTCCTTAGATTCTATTTCTAAAACTTTATCCAAGCGAACTAAAGGTATAACATTTCCTCTTAAATGAATTACTTCTTTTCCTCTAATATATTTAATTTCATCAACCGGAATATCTTCTATCGTCTGAATTGTACTTAATGGAATTGCATACTTTTCTTCTCCAACGATAATCATTAACGCTTGAATAATGGCCAATGTTAAAGGTAAACGAATCGTAAATACGCTTCCTTCTTTATGTACTGTCTGTACTTCAATATCTCCGCCCAAGGCTTCTATCTTTGTTTTTACTACATCAAGACCCACCCCTCTTCCGGATACATCTGATACTACTTCTGCGGTGGAAAAACTAGGTCTAAATAATAATTGAATTGCACTGTTGTCATCCATTTCATCACTTTGTTCCTGAGTAAGGACACCTTTTTCAACAGCTTTTCTCTTTACTGCATTTACATCAATTCCATTTCCGTCATCCCTTACTTCTATAACTACATTGTTTCCATCTTGATAAGCATCTAGATAAATAGACCCTACTTCAGGTTTGCCTCTTTCAGCACGTAACTCAGCAGATTCAAGTCCATGATCAGCAGAGTTTCTCAATATATGCATAAGCGGATCACCAATTTCATCGATTACTGTTCGATCTAATTCTGTTTCTTCACCAGTCATATATAATTCCATTTTTTTATTAAGCTTCTTACTTAAATCTCTAATCATTCTAGGGAATCGATTTACTACACTTTCAATAGGAACCATTCTTACCTTCATAACAGATTCATGAAGGTTTGTTGTGATGCTCTCTAAATATTCAACCTGCTCTTTAATCCCTTGAGCTACCGTAGTCTCTTCTGTTTCACTTACAGATACAATTCCATTTTTTGCAATAATCAACTCACTAACAAGATTCATCAAAGTATCTAATTTCTCAATATCCACACGAACGGAACGATTAACAACTGGTTTTCCACTTTGTTTGTGTTGTTGTTTCTTTCCATCAGCACTGTCTGTAGTATTCTTGTTTTCATCTTTATCAGCATTATTTTTGATTTCTTCAATGATGGAAGGATCCACCTTAGGAGCTTCCATTTCGGCTCCTACAGCTTGATGAATTTCAGAAACATTTTTAATTGTTTTTAAGATCTTATCAAGAGGTTCCCTAGAAATAATAAACAAACTAAAATTTAAATCAAATCTTTCATCTTCAATATCCTGTACGCTTGGTTGAGAACGAATCACTTCACCTAAAGGTTCTAAGTTCTTAAACACCAAAAATGCCCTTGCCGCTTTTAGGATACAAGTGCTTTCAACAGTTACAGTAACTCCATATAATTTCATTCCAATCTTAATTGCTTCACTTGCAGCATGTGCCTCAAAATCCGTTAATTTAATTGATCTGAAATCATCTGTAGCATTATGATTATCATTAGAATCAGTATCTCGCTTCACTTCTTCTACTACTTCTTCCTGTGTCGTGTTTTGTAAGATATCTTTTAATACAAGGATGATAGCTTCATTATCGTTTGTACCTTCATCTGCATCATCGATAATATTTCCTAGATATTCTTCTAAAGCATCAATACATTGAAATAAAACATCATAAAGCTTAGAGGAAACCTTAATATTTCCTGTACGAACTTCTTGAAATACATTCTCCATATCATGAGTTAAGCGTTGCATTCTCTTATAACCCATGGTGCCTGCCATTCCTTTCAATGAATGAGCAGCACGAAAAATTTCGTTTATGGTTCCTGAATTCTCTGGTTCTTTTTCCAAAATCAATAATTGTTCGTTTAAACTTTGCAAATGTTCTTTTGTTTCATCAATAAAAATCTCTAAATACTGATTTACATCCATACTATTGCACACCCACTTTCCTAATAATAATATTTGCTATTTCTTTTAATGGCACTATTTCATCAACTAAGCCAGCTTGAGCTACCATCTTAGGCATTCCATATACAACACTTGACTCTTCATCCTGAGCAATCACATAAACTTTATTATGATTTGCAAGATATCTAATTCCTTCTGTTCCATCTGCACCCATTCCAGTTAGAACTACGCAAATAATTTCATCATAAAAAGAGTTTGCTAAATCTTCATACATAATATTTGCGCATGGTCTTAATGCATCTCTTGGTGGTTCATCTGTAATCTTAATTTTATAATTACTTTTTCCAGCTTTCTCTAAATGCATATGTCTACCACCTTGAGCAATATAAACCATACCCTTTTGTAACGCCTCTCCGTGGCTAGCTTCTTTTACAGATATTTGACTTGCATCATTTAAACGTGCTGCTAAGGAATGAGTAAATCCTTTTGGCATATGTTGAATAATTAAAATACTTGCATTTAGTTCTTTTGGTAAGTATGGAATAATCGATTGCAAGGTCTTAGGCCCACCTGTTGAGCAGGCGATTGCTACTAATTTCCTCGATTTTTTCACCTCTGCTGCATCTATACTATATTCAACAGCCCTCATCTTTGGTTTGATTACTTTTATTGCTTTTTCTATATTTTTCTCAGATTTAGCTGTAGTTGCCACTTCTAATACCTTTAATAATTCCTCACGAAAGGCATTGCTTTTTGCATTAATTAAATTTTCTGGTTTTTTAACAAAATCAAAAGCTCCAAGTTCCAAGGCTGTCATTGTTTCTTCTGCACTTTCATCTGCCCTAGTACTACAGATAATCACCTTAGATTTTACTTCTGGATGTGATTCTAATTCTTTTAATAATTCTAACCCAGTCATTATGGGCATGTAGATATCTAACAAAACAATATCATAATAAGCGGGATTCTCTAACAAGGTTTTCAAACCTTCCTGACCATTTATTGCAACAGCTCCGACTATAAATCTATTATCCGAATTGACAACATCGGAGAGTATCCGCCTCATTAAAGCAGAGTCATCCACAATCAAAACATTATTTTTCATTCAATCAGCCCTTTTCATTTTTCCTATAACGACGCTCTTCTTCAAATATAAATTTAATCAAATTTTCCCTGTCTTTATTAGAGATATTTATAAAGCTTAATCTATGCTCATATAACCCCATTCTATCAGGAATCTTTTCTGTTAACACAATCTCTGAAAGTATAGAAAGATCAACCCTCTGTCCTTGAACAATAATCGGAAATTCAATTACTATATATTCACCACGTACATGTGCTCTATCTGATGTAAGACGAAGGCCACCTCCACTGATGTCAATAGTAATTCCATTTATATATTCCTTAGCGTCAAGAATCTCATTATGCTTTTCAGCAGTAGTAGCTTCATGAAATTCACTTATTTCATCTTTCGTAATCAACTTATACTTCACATCTATATTCGTTTCTAATCGATAAAATTGACGTCTTTGAACTTTCTCTAACTTGGTATACAGTTGAATCACTGCAACAAAAAGATTCTTCTCCCTGTAGCGTTCAATTAAGGTTCCCTGACATTGATACATTCCATTGTCATTTATTATGTATAATTCATAGTTCATATTCATCCCTAATAGAACGATTTTTGTATCCAGTACTGGCATGGCAATTTTTAAAATATCTTTGTCATCTATTATATCATATATTTTACTATAATAGGTTTTTATTTTACCTTTTTCGCCTTGCTTGTTTATTTTTGTAACTTCTACTTTATCACCAGGTGTTAACAGATTTGAAATCAATAAAACCACCTCCATTTATTTGCTTAACTTTAATTTTAGCAAACTTATCACCATTTTGGCAATACCTTCTTTTTCTGGATGCATATCGCTATCTTGCTCCACTAACTTCTGAGCTAATTGAGTAAATGCTTTTGAAGCCGCAGAATTCTCATATATTAAAGATACTGGTTTTTGTTGCATTACTGCCTTTGTAACATTTGTGTCTACTGGGATGATACCTAAAATCTGTATCTCCATATTTAAAAACTTCTTTGCAACAATACTTAATTTTTCAAACATGTTATTACCTTCTTGCGTATCATTTACACGATTTGCAATAAGTTTTATAAGGGTATTCTTCTTATCATAATTAGAGTGTTGGTTTAATGCCTTTAATAATGCATAAGAATCCGTTATAGATGTTAGCTCAGGAGTTGTAACAAGTAAAACCTCTCTACAAGAGGTTACAAATTCAAGGACACTACTTGAAATACCTGCCCCCGTGTCTATAATAATTATATCAGCCATTGTACCTAGCTCTGCTAATTTTCTAGTTAAAAGATCTAGACTTTCATTTGATAAATTGGCAAGTCCTGTTGTACCTGATCCACCAGATATAAATCCGATATCCATAGGACCTTTTACCATAATTTCTGCCAAAGACTTACCACGATAAATCATATCCGTGAGATTATATTTAGGAATAACACCAAAAAGTACTTCTATATTTGCTAAGCCAAAGTCTGCATCAAATATAATAACACTATAACCTAGCTTTCTAAGCTGAACTGCCAAGTTAACAGAAATACTTGATTTTCCTACTCCGCCCTTACCGCTAGTTACAGTAATAATTCTAGCATTGCTTTCAATGTCTTCATTTGATATATTTTTAGCTTTAATAATATTACGGAGATTCTGAGCTTGGTCCACTATATGCTACCTCCTAATAAATGTTTCGCTATTCCCTGTACATCTATTACTTTTATATCATCTGGAACATTTTGACCAAAAGTTGCATAAGACAACGGATTACCCGTTAACATAGCTATATTAAGAATATTTCCCAAATCTATTGTTTCATCTATCTTTGTGAAAATAATTTTAATCTTTCCTAATTTTTCATATGTTTTACATATTCCAGCTAAGTCTTTATATTTTGTTGTTGCACTTATTACTAAAAATATTTCTTTCTCAAATAAAGCCTCATCTATTTCTACCTCCTGAATTAGTTGAAGCATCTCTTCAAATTGTTTTGCATTCTTATGAGAACGTCCTGCTGTATCTACAAGAATTACATCTTTATTATCAAGTTCTCGAATACCTTGACTTAATTCATTATTTGTGTAGATAACACTCAAGGGAATATCTAGAATATTAGCGTAAACTCTTAATTGCTCCACCGCTGCTATTCTATAGGTATCTGCTGTTACAAGAGCAACTTGTGCTTTATTTTCCAATTTAATATCTGATGCAATTTTAGCAATTGTTGTTGTTTTACCTACACCAGTTGGACCCACAAAAAACACCAATTTCTTTTTTTTGTTCTCAAAATTCATTGGTTCTGCTTGTCCTAATTTCAATATTATCTTTTGATAAACCGCTGCTAAAATCATATCTAAAGAAGATTCTTTTTTCAATGACTTTTCCACTTCAGCAATAATTTGATTGGCAAAAGATTCTTCTACTTCACTTTGGATTAATTGGCCATAAACCATTTTTAGATATTGCATGGTTTCATTTTCTTCTAAATCCATCTCTTTTTTACTGTTGTTTACTTGCTTTTCGTTTTTTAATTGCATCTCTAATAAAGAGTGCAAAGTATCTAATTTTTCTTCAATTGCAGAAGGTTCTTCCTTCTTTAAATAATAGGGCATTTCTTCATTTGCTGTTAAATCTAGTTTCTCTTCTTTATATTCATGATTTGTAACCTGAGAATCACGTTCTTCTAATGCTGCCGTAATTTCAAACAGTTCTTTTTTAAAGAACCTAGATAGCCCTTTAGGTGTTATCTTTTTAATATTCATTACGACTGCATTATTGCCCATTTCATCCCTAGCAGCAAGAATTGCTTCTGTTTCTGTTTTACCCTGGAATTTCTTTATTATCATTC
>CAYYVJ010000039.1:5712-18029 GCA_964475115.1 uncultured Lachnospiraceae bacterium | reverse complement strand
CGATCTACGATATCAAAGTTAATCTTTTTACTTTCATAGGTTTTTCCACCCATATATAGGAAGGCCATGAGAGAGTTGTTGCTGCCAGAATGTACAAAACGTACTGTTCTAGCAATTGCTTTAAAAGAAAATTGAGCATTTAATTCTTTAAAAACACGATCCATATCTTTATAAGATGGCTGCATAGATAAACCTTCTTTAACATCTTTTCCTTCCTTATTATACAAATGTAGTGGTTCAATTCCAATTAGAATATCTACATAAGGCATATAAGTACTTAGAACATCTCTAGCCTCATCCCAACCCCAAAGCTTAGCACGATAATTGGTGTCAAAACTTACAGTTAAATCTAGTTTCTTTGCTACAACAAGAGCTTTTTCAATCAAGATTCTACAATTTGCTGAAAGTGCAGGTGTAATACCACTTAAGTGCAGCCAATCATAACCCTTTAAGATACTTTCTAAATCCAAGTCACTATAATCGTATTCACTAAAAGCAGAATGCTTTCTATCATAGATTACTTTTGAAGCTCTAACAGCAACGCCTTCCTCTAGGTAATAAGTTCCAATACGTTCTCCTTCACGAATAATGCGACTTGCATGAACATCATTTGATTTTAGATAAGCAATAGCGGACTTGCCTAGGTCATTATCAGGTAGAACTGTAAAATAGGTGCTATCAATACCTAATTGTGCCAAAGAAACAGCAACATTAGCTTCAGCACCGCCATAATTAATGTTAAATGAATGGGTGGTTTGTATTTTTTCATAATTAGGTGGTGAAAGTCTTAAAAGTAATTCACCGATGGTAATAAATTTCATAAAGTACCTCTTTTCCAAATGTATATCTACATCATATATCTCATACGTATTATATTATAATAAAGCAATAGAAAAATCAAGCTAAGATGTTTAATCATGTCATTAATGATTAGTGACAAATCGATTTTTGTTTAAGTTGCTGTATAGGTTATTTACAACTATAATGGAATTATCAATAGAAGAGGATTGGCCAATCACATCTTTCAAAAGATTATATCATGAATCATAATATTAGAAGAGAGGGTTATGGGATGAAGGAAAAGGTTCAAGTATTTGGAAGGTTTTTAAGCGGCATGGTAATGCCAAACATTGGTGGTTTTATTGCATGGGGAATCATAACAGCTTTATTTATTGGAACTGGATGGTTTCCAAACGAGAAACTTGTTGTTTTAGTGGATCCATTGTTAAAATATATGCTTCCTATTTTAATTGCTTATACAGGAGGTAAGAATGTAGCAGGAGCCAAGGGAGGCGTTGTAGGTGTAATCGCTGCAATGGGTGTTATTGTTGGAGCTGGCATACCTATGTTTTTAGGAGCTATGATTATGGGTCCTCTTGGTGGTTGGGTAATTAAACAGTATGATAAATTAATTGCCGGAAAAGTAAAAGCTGGATTTGAAATGCTTGTAGATAATTTCTCGGTTGGAATTATTGGAACTATTTTAGCAATTATCGGTTTGATAGTAATTGGTCCTGTTGTAGAATCGCTAAATGTCGCATTGGCTGCAGGTGTTGGAGTATTTGTTGATAACAATTTACTTCCATTATCAAGTATATTAATTGAACCTGCAAAAGTTTTGTTTTTAAATAATGCGATTAACCATGGAATTTTGACACCATTAGGAATAAAAGAAGCAGAAGAAGTTGGAAGATCTATTTTCTTTTTATTAGAAGCAAATCCTGGTCCAGGTCTAGGTATTTTATTAGCATACTGTCTACTTGGTAAAGGTTCTGCAAAGGGTTCTGCTCCAGGAGCTGTTATTATACATTTCTTTGGTGGAATTCATGAAATCTATTTTCCGTACATATTAATGAACCCAGCATTGTTGATATCTGCTATAGCAGGTGGAGCAAGTGGTGTATTTATTCTAAATCTTTTCGGTGGTGGATTAATAGGCCCAGCATCTCCAGGTAGTATTATTGCTATATTAGCGATGACACCAAAAGGTGGATATTTACCAATTATTTTATCAGTAATAGTTGCTACAGTTGTAAGTTTTGTTATATCAATGCCGATATTGAAATTCTTTGGTAAAGAAGAAGATCTTAGTACAGCAAAATCTAAAGTAAATGATATGAAAAGAACTTCTAAAGGATTAGAAAGAGAAGTTGCTATGACAAATGACTTAGGTCCAGTTCGAAAGATAATATTCGCTTGTGATGCAGGAATGGGTTCAAGTGCTATGGGAGCAACTGTACTTCGTAAAAAGATAACAGAAGCTGGACTTGGAAATATTACAGTGGAACATGCTTCCGTTTCTTCTATACCAGAAGATGCTCAGGTAGTAGTGACTCATTTTGAATTAAAAGAAAGAGCTGCAAACAGCAATCCAAAAGCAAAATTAGTATTAATAAAGAATTTCCTTTCAGCACCAGAGTATGACCAATTGGTGGAAGAATTAAAACAAAGTAGATAGCATGTAAGGAGGTACCTCATGGACTGTTCACCACGTCTTCGGCAAATATTACTTATTATGTTACAAGAAAACCAAATCATATCAGTAAAAAAGCTTGCTGAAGATATAAAAGTCAGCAAAAGAACAGTTCAAAGAGAGTTTGAAGCGATAGGAACATCATTAGAAGAATACAAGGTCTCTGTGCAAACAAAAGCGGGAGTTGGAGTTTGGCTGGAGGGAAAAGAGATAGATAAAAAGAGATTGTATGAATTTCTAAAAAAAGAAGATGTGATTGACTATGGCGATAAAGAAAATAGAAGAAAAAGACTTGTTTTTGAAATATTAAAAGATAGAACGCCAAAAAAGCTATATTATTATGGAGCTATGTTTGGAGTAAGTGAGGCAACCATTAGCAATGATATGGAAGTCATTGAAGACTGGTTTAAACCATTTAATTTGAAAATAGTAAGGAAACAAGGTTATGGAGTTGAACTTGAAGGAAGCGAAAAGAATTATCGAGTAGCAGTTCGAAAATTCATAGAAGAGCAAGACATATATAACCTTTTAAATAAAGAATTAATAGAGCGAGTGGTTGCCTGCATTTTAAGTATTAAAGATAATAGAATAATCAGGATGACAGAAAACTCATATATAGGTTTAATCTATCATGTCACTATAGCAATTGCACGAATATTGCAAGGTGAGATAATTGAATCCAATTATGAACTACTGGAAAAGGTTCATAAGTCTGAAGAGGAAGATTATGAATTGGCACTTTACATCGCTAATTCTTTAGAAAAAGAATTTAAGATTAAGATACCGGAAATTGAGGTTGTATATATTTCCTTACATATCAAAGGAGCAAAGCTACAATATATTGTTGAAGATAATATAGAAAGTCGAAGTCGAACAGAAAGAGAAGAACTTATCGATTTTATTTATCAAATGATAGAAGTATACGACGAAGAGCTAGCATTTGAATTAAAGCAAGATGAAGAGTTTATTGTAGGATTATTGGCACATTTGTTACCTACTTTTACAAGATTAAAAAACCATATGCTAATATCCAATCCTTTACTACAACAAATAAAGGATACGTATCCAGAGATTTTTGAAAAATGTTATTATGTGGGTGAATTAATTGAAAAAAATTATGGATATAAGGTTCCGGAAACAGAAATAGGATTTCTAGCAATGCATTTTGGAGCTGCTATCGTTCGTTTAGAAAATAAGAAAGACTATAATAGAAAAGTAGAAATTGGAATTGTATGTGCAAGTGGTATTGGGATCTCAAGGTTTATGCTTACAAAGTTAAAGTATTACTTGAAAGAGCGAGCAGAACTTGCAACCTTTAGCCAGGAGAGCTTAACAAAAAAAACCGTAGAAAGCATGGATTTCTTTATCGCAAGCATTGAATTAGATAATGTGGAGGCAGATATCATTAGGGTAAATCCGATTTTAACGGAAAGAGATTTAGAGCAGATTGATAAAAAGGTTAGAGTTTATGCCAGAATACCTAAGAAAAAAAATGTGGAAGTAGACTTTTCAAAACAGCTGGAACAAGTAAATTTCATTGTATCACAGATTAAAACCATAATTAAAGATTTTACATATATAAAAGTAAATAATGAAATTACTTTTGATGAATTACTTGTTGCTGTAACAGAAAAATTACAAGCAGATTATAAAAAAGCAATTCTTATTCAAGAAAATATAAAAGATAGAGAGAAGCTTGCTTCTCAGATAATACCAGAATATGATTTTGCCTTATTACATACTCGAACAAAAGGAGTAATAAAGCCAAGTTTTAGTATATGCTTGACGAAAGATTTCGGAAGATTTCTTGACCCTTATTTATCTGGAATTCATGTGGTTATTATAATGCTTATGCCCGAAGATGATCATGAGAAAGAAAACAGAGAAATTTTAGGATATTTAAGTAGTAAATTAGTAGAAGATAATGATTTCCTAAATGTAATAAATAAGGGAGAGAAAGAAAATATTAGGAATTATATGTCAAGAGAATTAAAGAAATATTTTAATCAGTATTTAAATTCCTTATAAAAAATATATAAAATTGATTGTGTAGGAGAAACGAGTATGAATTCTAAAAAGGACAGAGAGAAAGCCAAATCAGTGGAAATACTTTTAAAGAAAAATATTATACCAAATTGTAAGGGCAAATCCAAAGAAGAGGTAATTGCTCAGGTTGGGCAGCTTTTATATGAGAGTGGATATGTGAATACAGATTATGCAGAGGCGATGCTAAAGCGAGAAAAGGTTTTTTCTACAAACATAGGAAATGGAATCGCATTACCACATGGAATAGAAGAAGTAAAAGATAGTATAAAAAAGTCTGGAATTGCTATTATGTTATTTCCCGAGGGTACTTGGTGGGGTGAAGAAGACGTAAATATTGTAATAGGAGTTGCAGGTATTGGAGATGAACATTTGGAAATTTTGGGTAATATTGCAAATAAATTATCTACTCCAGAATCAGTTAAGGCGCTGTTAAAAGGCGATGTCGATATGGTATATCAATATTTTATGGAAGAGGAGTGATACATTTGATCGTTACAGTAACAATGAACCCAGCAATAGATAAGACGGTACAACTTGAAAGCTTTGAATATGGAAGTTTAAATAGAATTTCGAATATTATTGTAGACGCAGGAGGAAAGGGGATTAATGTTTCTAAAACAATCAAGGAACTAGGTGGAGAAACCATTGCCACTGGTTTTATTGGAGGTAGCGGCGGAAATATAATCGAGAAAGCATTAAAGGAAAAAGGAATTCGAACAGATTTCGTCATTGTAGAAAAAGAAACAAGGACAAATTTAAAAGTAGCAGAAAAAAATGGTTTTATTACAGAGTTAAATGAACCGGGTCCACAAATTAGTCAAAAAGAAATAGAATTATTAATAGAAAAATTACTTTACTATGCGGGTAAGGATACAATATTTGTAATTTCTGGAAGTATCCCAAGTGGTGTAGATAAAGAAATATATAAAAATTTAATTGAAACTTTGAAAGAAAAAGGTTCCATGGTGTTTTTAGATGCGGATGGAGAACTTTTTGAGAAATCAATTGAAGCAAAGCCAGATATTATTAAACCAAATCGCGTTGAGCTAGAGGAATATTTTAATATAGATTACCGTGCAGATGATGCAGAACTCATTAGGCTTGGAAATGAATTAATACAAAAAGGAATAAAAGTAGTTATAATTTCACTGGGACAAATGGGGGCATTATTTTTATCAGAGAATACCTGTATTAAATGTCCAGGACTTAAGGTGTCAGCACATTCTACAGTTGGAGCAGGAGATGCTATGGTTGCGGCATTTGTGTATGGAATTCATGAAGGATTAGAGTTTAGAGAATGTGCAAAGTTAAGTATGGCTACTTCTGCAGGGGCAGTGACTACAAAAGGTACCAAGCCTCCCACTAGAGATTTAGTGGATGAATTAAAGGAAAAGGTTGAACTAATAGATATAAACATAGGAGGCAAGTAAAATGAAGACAAAAGCAGTGAGAATGTATGGAGCAAGAGATTTAAGATTAGAAGAGTTTGAATTGCCAGAAATAAAAGAGGATGAAATTTTAGTAAAAGTAATCAGCGATAGTATTTGTATGTCGACTTATAAATTGGTGGAACAGGGAAAAAAGCATAAACGTGCTCCACAAAATATAGATACCAATCCAATTATCATTGGACATGAATTTGCAGGAGATATTGTTAAGGTAGGAAAAAAATGGGCAGGGCAGTTTAAAGCAGGTCAAAAGTTTGCACAACAGCCAGCACTTAATTATAAAGGAAGCTTGGCCTCTCCTGGTTATTCCTATGAATTTTTTGGTGGTGCATGTACCTATTGTATTATTCCTAATGAGGTTATGGAGTTAGGATGTCTATTAAACTATGATGGAGAAAGTTATTTTGAAGCTTCTCTTGGTGAACCTATGAGTTGCATTATTGGTGGTTATCACGCAAATTATCATACAAACAAGCAAAATTATCATCATGAAATGGGTGTGAAAGCTGGAGGAAGTCTCTTAGTTATGGGTGGATGTGGACCTATGGGGCTTGGAGCAGTAAGTTATGGTTTACATACGAGCAATAAGCCAAATAGAATTGTCGTAACAGATGTAAATCAAGAAAAAATCGAAAGAGCTCGTGAAGTAATAGAAGAAGCATATGCTGCAGAAAAAGGAATTGAATTAATTTATGTAAATACACAGGAAATGAAAGACCCAATCAAAGAACTAATGGATTTAACAGAAGGAAAAGGCTATGATGATGTATTTGTATATGTTCCAATTCGCCAGGTAGCAGAGATGGGTGATGCTTTATTAGCATTTGATGGTTGTATGAATTTCTTTGCAGGACCTACGGACAATCAATTTAAGGCAGAAGTTAATCTATATAATGTTCATTATACAAGTACCCATATTTTAGGCACTACAGGTGGAAATACAGATGATTTAATTGAGGCACTTGATCTATCTTCTAAGGGACTTATAGAGCCAGCAGTTATGGTTACACATGTTGGTGGAATCGATAGTATTGCAGAGGCGACCTTGGGCTTGCCTAATATTCCAGGTGGTAAAAAGTTAACTTATACTCAATTTAATATGCCATTAACAGCAATTGATGATTTTGAGGAAATAGGTAAATCAAATGAATTATTTAAAAAGCTTTCTGATTCATGCAAGAGCAACAAAGGCTTATGGAATTCTGAGGCAGAAGCTATATTATTCAAGCACTTTGGTGTATAATTGGAGGGAAGGATATGGTAAGTCAAAAAATAACAGTAAGTAATAAATCAGGTCTTCACGCTAGACCTGCAAGTGAGTTAGCAAAAATATGCATGAGATGTAGTTCAGATATTATAATAAAGGTTGGAGAAAAAAGAATTAATCCAAAGAGTATATTAAATATAATGGCAGCAGCTATAAAATCTGGTACAGAAATTATTGTAGAGTGTACTGGAGAAAAAGAAATAGAAGATTTAGAAAAGATTATTCATGGGATAGCAAGTGGTCTAGGAGAATAATGGGGGCAAAGAAATGATAACTATTCATGTAGAAAAAACTGCTTCAAGAGGGATTGTAATTGGAAAGGCTTTTTTGCTTGAAAAGCCGTCTCTTAGTAGTGATTTTCCTACAATTTGTAAGCAGGACGTAGAAGAAGAAATAAAGCGATATGAAAGTTCTGTAGCAAAGGCAGAAGCAGATTTAGAAGTATTAATAAAAAAGAATAGTATCTTTGAAGCACATCTAGAAATAGTAAAAGACATTATTTTGTATGAAGGAGTTATTACAAAAATAAAAGAAGAGCTGCAAAGTGCAGAAGCAGCGCTTAAATCTACTTTAGAAGAATTTATTCAAATATTTGAGTCTATGGATGATGAATACATGAGGGAGAGAGCTGCTGATATTAAAGATATTAGCTACCGCTTAATGTGCAATCTACAAGGCGTGGAAATGAATGATTTTGAGGATATTAAAGAGGAAGTTCTGATTGTTGCAAAGGATCTAGCTCCTTCTGATACGATAAACCTAAACCTTGACTATGTGTTGGGATTTATTACACAGGAAGGTGGAATTACTAGCCATGTGTCAATTATGGCGAAGAGTCTTGGAATACCAGCTTTAGTGGGAGTTACAAATCTATTACAACAGGTAAAACATAATGATATAATTATCATGGATGCAGGGAAAGGAACCATTCTTATTCACCCTAACGAAGCGACTATAGAAAAATATAAAGAGTTACAGAAAGAACAAATTAGAAGGCAAGAAGAACTAACTAAAATAAACTCTTTACCCGGGATTACAAAAGATGGGAAGATCATAGAATTATGTGCAAATGTGGGAAGTATTAGAGATATAAAAAAGGCAGTAGAATATAATATAGATGGAATTGGATTATTTCGAAGTGAATTTCTTTATATGGAAAATACAGATTTTCCAAAAGAAGAAGAGCAGTATAAGATATATAAGGAAGCAGCTATGTTATGTGAGAAGGAATTGACAATTCGAACACTAGATATAGGTGGAGATAAAGCGTTATCTTATTACGAGTTTGAAAATGAGGAAAATCCTTTCTTGGGGTGGAGAGCCATTCGTATATCCTTAGAGATGAAGGATATGTTTAAAACACAATTGCGTGCTATTTTACGTGCCAGCGCTTTCGGAAAAGTTCGAATTATGTTTCCAATGATTATATCTTTGGAAGAACTTCGTGATTCAAAGGAGTTACTAGAAGAATGTAAGGAAGAATTGAGAATGAAAGAGATAGCATTTGATGAGAAAATTGAAGTTGGTATGATGATAGAGACTCCAGCTTCTGTTATATTAGCAGAAGAATTTGCTAAGGAGGTTAATTTCTTTAGTATTGGTACGAATGATTTAACTCAGTATATTCTTGCTGTTGATAGAGGGAATAAAAAAATAGCGGCTATGTATAACTCTTTTCATCCAGCTGTTTTACGAAGTATTAAAAGAATTATTATGGCAGGACATGAGGAGCAGATTAAAGTAGGTATGTGCGGAGAATTTGCTAGTGATGAAAAAGCAGTGCTTCTTTTGTTAGGAATGGAGCTTGATGAATTTAGCATGTCAGCATCAGAGATTTTAAAGGTTAAAAATATAATACGAAACACCACCTTCATGGAAGCACAGGCTCTTGCAGAAAAGGCTTGTGAGATGAAAACGATACAGGAGGTTTATGAAGTATTAAACATATAAATAAAAGACCGAAGAATCTGTAATAAAAAAGTATACATTTATTTTAAATTTGATATAATAGTGTAGAAATGTTTGCGAAAGAAAAAAGATTTTGGAGGTTACTTATGTTTGAAATGAAAAAAGATTTTTTTACTGGAATTGAGGCAATAGACACAGAACATGGTAAATTATTTGAATTAGCAGATTTAGCTTATACACTTTTAAAGGATGAATACGCACATGATAAGTATGATAAAATTATAGCGCTTATCGAAGAGTTAAAAGAATATGCTATTTTTCATTTTAAACATGAAGAAGAATATATGGAAAGTATTAAACATAAACGTTTGTTTAGCCAGAAAATGGAACATCAGGCGTTTGTGGATAAGTTAAATGAACTAGATTTAGAAAGTATTGATGAAAACCAAGATCAATACATTGAAGAGATATTGGAGTTTTTAAATGATTGGTTGGTTCATCACATTTTAGAAAAGGATATGTTAATAGGTAAATAAGTGTATTTGGAGAGACAGTCTGTGTTTGATATGCAGTCTGTCTTTTATTTTGTCTAGCTAAAAACTTAGATTTTAACTGAAAAAAAGTATATTAAGAAACTCTTAATAAAATTCCACGGCTTTATTAAAAAATAGCTGTTATAACTATTATAATATAAGTTATAATGGGATTGAGGTGAGGAAAATGATAAATATATTAGTATGTGATGATGACGAAAAAATAGTTGAAGCAATAGAGATCTATTTAACAGGAGAGGGCTACCATGTTCTGAAGGCGTATGATGGAATAGGGGCACTTGAGCAGTTAAAGTATAACTCCGTTCAATTACTGATTATTGATGTAATGATGCCTAAATTAGATGGTATTCGTGCTACTTTAAAAATAAGAGAAGAAAGTAGTATTCCTATTATTATACTTTCAGCAAAATCTGAAGATGCAGATAAGATACTAGGACTTAATATTGGAGCAGATGATTATGTTACAAAACCATTTAATCCATTGGAATTAGTTGCAAGAGTAAAATCTCAAATTCGTAGATATACTCAGCTTGGAAATGCAGATGTAAAGAATGAGACAAATGTGTATAAAAACGGTGGGTTGTTGATAGATGATCATAAAAAGAAAGTGCTTGTGGATGGAGAAGAAGTTAAACTCACTCCCATAGAATTCAATATTTTATTGTTTCTTACAAAGAATATTGGAAAAGTATTTTCAAGTGACCAGATTTACGAAAATATCTGGAATGAGGATGCAATTGGTGCAGATAATACAGTAGCAGTACATATTCGTCATATACGAGAAAAAATAGAAATAAATCCAAAAGAGCCACGTTATGTTCAAGTAGTGTGGGGAGTTGGTTACAAAGCAGAAAAGCAATAAGTTATTTTAAAATGGAGGTTTGTATGAAACAATTAAAGAAATTTTTTCCTTTAAAAGCTCTTAGTGTTTTAATTTTAGGAATTAGTCTTTTTACTATAGTTGGAGGATTTATTTGGGGTGTATTTATTTGGGAAAATGAAATGGACTTTAATCTCGACAATTTTATGGCAGAAAATTATAGAGAAACTCCTAAGTTTGAAGCATTAGTAAATACTAGGGTAAATCAGCTCAATGAATATATTAAGTTAAAACAAATTTTAGAAACAGATGGAAGGTTAGACTATAATAAAGTAGTATTGTCTTTTGATGAGACGGGTGAAGGAAAGAGGCAAGAATATACGATAAAAGACTTAATGGCGCTCAATGAATTTTATGTAGAAGATGTATACCCAACAAATAACTCTACCTTAAGTGAAATATTTTCTAATAAAATGAGTGGTGTTAGTTACTATGAATATCGATTAAATAATGGGTATATTCAAATTCTACCAGGAACCCATTCAGATGTTGAATTTATAGTTGATTTCTTAAATAAAAAAGATTACATAATTGCAGAAGATAAAATCGTAGCTTTATCAAAAGTAAAAGAGATTTGGAATACAAATAGTGAAGAAGTAATCGAAACACCAGAAGCCAAAGAAAAAAGAGAAAGATTAGATGGAGAGATGATTGATGTATATAGTCTAAATGATATTGCATATCGTTTTACTTACTACGTTTCTTTCTATACTTTTTATGAAGAATTATTTAGTGAAGGAAGTACAGTTTTTAATTATTGGATTTACACTCCAGAGCTTACATTAAGTAATTTACCAAAGGATAAAATAATTAATTCAGATACCATGTTAGATACTATAAAAGAATCAGCAGGAAACTATATTACTTATGATTCAGAAGGCTATCAAATAGCTACAGATTTAAATTACGTAAATAGAAGTGGTATAAAAGGAATAGAAGATGCAATTAGTCAGGAAGATAACAAAGAATTTAAACTTGGAATAGAGATTCCATTTTTACTTAATAATGGTGATGTACAGGATGAATTTGTTTTAGAAGAAAGTGCTTATAGAGAGGGAAAATTTCAAATAGAAGTTTTGATAATTAGTATTATAATCTCGTTTTTTTTAGCCATTGTTTGTGCTGGATATCTAATCTCTGCTGTAGGACATAGAAAAGACGTAGAAGGAATTGCTTTAAGTGGTTTTGATCATGTTTATAGTGAAATTGCAGCAGCTATATTAATTGCTTTAGTGGGTATTACCCTAGCGGCAGCATTATCCATTGTAACCAATGCCATACCAAAAACATACATGATCTCCATATTCGTGGTAACATTTATCTTTGAATATATTTTCTTTATGATAGGAATGGCTTCTTTGCTGAGAAGAATAAAAGCAAAAACTCTTTGGAAAAATAGTGTATGTGGTCATTTTATTGGAGCAATTAAGAAAATAATAAAAAGTCTAATAAAGCGTTCGTCTACCATAGCCGGAGAATTATTTTTTCAACGCAGTACAACTACAAAAGTAACAATTGTTTATGTGGGTTGGGTATTTAGTTTATTCTTTACAGTATTAATTATGTTTGGAACAGGTAGTTCATTCTTAGCATTTGTGGGTTTTCTTCTCTTAGCAGGAGGCAATCTAGCCGTACTTTATTTTTTAGTTAAAATGGTAAATGACTATCAAAAGATTATTTCAGGTACTGAGAGGATAGCAGGAGGAGAAATTAATTATAAAATTTCAGATAAAAAATTGAA
>CAYYVJ010000039.1:0-5612 GCA_964475115.1 uncultured Lachnospiraceae bacterium | reverse complement strand
AAATCACAACGTCTTAAGACATTGACAGAAGATTTAGTAGAAGCCTCAAAATTAAGTTCAGGTAATATGGAATTTATAATAGAAGAAATAAATTTAGTGGAACTAGTTACACAGGTTAACGGAGAGTTTATAGAGAAGTATATTGATAGGAATCTCACAATAATACCAAACCTTCCAAGCGAAGTAGTTGTAATTAAAGCAGATGGAAGAAGAGTTTGGAGAATTTTAGAAAACCTTTATAATAATGCATCTAAATACTCTATGGAAGGTACAAGGGTTTATGTTGATCTTACAGTGAAAGACAAGAAAGCATTCTTTTCCATAAAAAACATTTCAGAAATGCAGTTAAATATAAAAGCAGAGGAGTTAACAGAGCGATTTATTCGTGGTGAATCTTCTAGAACTACAGAAGGAAGTGGACTTGGATTGTCTATTGCTAGAAGTCTAACGGAATTGATGAATGGTAGTTTTGAGATTTATTTAGATGGAGATTTGTTCCGAGTGACCGTGTCATTTCCCCTTGCATAAAGAAATGTAACTCTATATAATTAAGTCATCTAAAAGGAGACGGAAAAATAGAGGGGTACATATGGGAATGATAACAGAGGTTGATCGCTATTTATTTGGAAAAGGAACTCATTATGAGATTTATAAAAAATTTGGGGCTCATATTACGGAAATAGATGGAGAAAAAGGAGTTTATTTTTCAGTATGGGCACCAAATGCAATATCGGTAAGTGTAGTAGGCAGTTTTAATAATTGGGATACGGATTCCAATCTAATGGATGAAATAGAAAGCTCGGGTATTTATGAATTGTTTCTTCCTAACTTAGGAGAAGAAACCTTATATAAGTACGCAATCAAGGTGAAAGATGGAAGTTTGTATTTTAAGGCAGATCCTTATGCAAATTTTTGTGAATTTCGCCCTGCTACAGCATCAGTTGTATTTAATATAGAAAACTACCCTTGGACAGATAAAGCATGGATGGAAAGAAACTTAGCAGAAGAAAATCCAATTGCTATCTATGAAGTTCATTTGGGATCTTTTAAAAAAAATGAAGACCATGAAAAGGCAGGGTTTTATAATTATAGAGAATTAGCTCATCTTCTAGCAAATTATGTGAAGGAGATGGGCTATACCCATATAGAGCTAATGGGAATCGCGGAGCACCCCTTTGATGGTTCATGGGGATATCAAGTAACAGGTTATTATGCACCAACATCTAGATATGGTAGCCCTAAAGATTTTATGTATTTTATAGATTATATGCATCAGAATAATATAGGAGTTATATTGGACTGGGTACCAGCACATTTTCCAAAAGACGAACATGGATTAGCTCTGTTTGATGGGACTTGCTTATATGAATATTCAGATCCTAAAATGAATGAACATTCTGATTGGGGAACAAAAATATTTGATTATAGTAAGAATGAAGTAATAAATTTCTTAATTGCAAATGCACTTTATTGGTTGGAAGAATACCATTTAGATGGACTCCGAGTAGATGCTGTAGCTTCTATGCTCTACCTAGATTATAATAAGTCAGAAGGGGAATGGATTCCTAATAAATATGGTGGAAATGAAAACCTAGAGGCAATAGAATTTTTTAAACATCTTAATTCTATTGTAAAAGAAAAAACACCCAAGGCTATGATAATAGCAGAAGAATCCACAGCATGGCCAAAAGTAACAGGTGCTGTAAGCGATGGAGGCTTAGGATTTACTCATAAATGGAATATGGGATGGATGAATGATTTTTTAGAATATATGAAACAAGATCCACTTTTCAGGAAGTATCATCATAATAAAATGACATTTACAATGACCTATGCTTATTCCGAAAAATTCATTTTGGTTTTATCCCATGATGAAGTAGTACACTTAAAAAAATCTATGATTGAGAAGATGCCTGGAAATGATACTGATAAATTTAAAAGCTTAAAGGCAGCTTACGGGTTTATGTTTGGTCATCCAGGAAAAAAACTGTTATTTATGGGGCAAGATTTTGGACAAAGAAGGGAATGGTCTGAGGAACGTTCTTTAGATTGGTTTTTGTTGGAAAATGAGTCTCATAAAGACCTTCAAAATTATGTTCGGAAATTATTACATCTTTATAATTCATCTCCAGCAATGTATGAGTTGGATCATAGTTGGGATGGATTTGAATGGATTAATTGTGATGACGTTGATAGGAGTATTTTTAGCTTTATAAGAAAAAGTAAGTCAGCTATAAAAGATTTACTTTTTGTGTGTAATTTTACTCCTGTAGAAAGGAAAGATTATAGAGTCGGTGTACCTTGTGCTGGGAATTATCGTGTGATTTTGGATAGTAGTAAGGTAGAAAATGATGATGGGCTTAAAGAACTAGTAATCTATAGGGCAGAGAATGTAGAGTGCGATAAAAAGCCTTATTCTATAGGGTTTTCGTTAGCTCCGCTCAGCACTATTATTATAGAATTCGATCATAAGAAAAACTAATTCGAAAATTCGCTAATGAAACCACCCTTTTTATCCGAAATACTAAACAGAAAGGTTGGTTATAGACAGTATGAGAATAGGTGCAGCAGAAATTGAAAAATCAAATATACAAAATCCAGTAATTGAGATAGGACAAAATCAAAGAACCAACAATCTACCTAAGATTAAAGCAGATATTATGCAAGCATCAGTAGATATTAGTAAAGTACTATATGGAAAATTAGATAAAGATTCCTCAAATAATTTAAATGGAAAAAAAGTCTCTTCTAAGGAGGGACTTATTAATGATAAAAAAAATAAGAGTCTTCAAGAGATAAAAAATGCTTTGGATACCTTAGCAAGTCAAATGACAGGAAAAGATTATGATGCCTTTATGGAAGAAGGCTATAGCTTTGATGATACAGAAGTGGAAGAATTGGTTACTGTTGTAGAAAAAATCAAAATAAAACTAGCAGCGTATTGTGATGATTATGAGATAACTAGTGATGTAGATGTGGATAGGATTAAGGAAGTCGTAGGTAATGTTGGGATGGCCTATTCTATTGCAGATAAGTTAAATAAAAATAATCTTCCAGTTAGTGAAAAATCTGTTTCAGATGTGATAGAAGCATTTGAGGTGTCTCAAACGTTAGAACCTGTAACAAAAGATCAAGCAAGCTTTTTAATTGATAATAATATGGAGCCTTCCATTGAAAATATCTATATAGCGCAACATAGTGGAACAGTATATAAACAATCTGTTTCCCAAATCTCTGAAAAAGAATGGCAACAATTAAAGCCACAAGTAGAAAAGATGTTAAATCAGACGGGATTTGTGACTAGTGAAGAAGTTTTAGAAAATGCAAAATGGATTTTGGAACAGGGTCTTCCACTTGAAGCAGAAACAATAATGAGTCTACAGGATATAGTGGAAATTGAATTAAATGTTGACTCAGAAAAGACAATAGATACAATTGTAGCTGCCGTTGCAAAAGGGAAAGCTCCCATGGAAGCTCTTTTAACGGGAGAGGAATATTCTGTTGAAAGAGTTACAAATGCAATTAAAGTGATTGAAGAAAGAGTCCAAAAGACTTTTCTTGAGACAGATGAGAGTATAGAGGCGATAACAGCAAGAAGGCAGCTAGAGGAAATTAGGCTTAGAATGACCAAAGAAGCTGGATTATCTATGCTAAAAAAAGGAATTGAAATTGAAACAGCACCATTAGAAGAACTTGTAGAAGAATTAAAATTATTAGAAGATAATTATTATAAAGACTTATACAAATCAAAAGGAATTGAACCTAGTGAAGAAACCTTGGATTTGGTAAAAGCGACTACGCAAAAGGTAGAGTTTCTAAAGGAAGCACCAAACTATGTTCTAGGACAACTTCTCGAAGAACCTGGAGCTTGTACAATTGAACAAGCATATGACGCAGCTACGAAGGTACAGGCTAAATTTGATGAAGCAGGAGAATCTTATGAAGCCCTTATGACGAAACCAAATTATGAGTATGGAGATAGAATCGCTAAGGCTTTTGAGAATATAGATTCGATATTAGAAGATTTAGGGATTGAAGTATCTGGAGAAAATCGGAGAGCAGTAAAAATCTTAGGATATAATCAAATGGCTATTAATGAAGATTCTATATCACAAATAAAAGAAATGGATCAATCATTCCAGACTTTATTAAAGGGAATGACTCCAAGGATAGCTCTTCATATGGTAGAAAATAATATGGATCTATTACATACTCAAATTGATCTATTAAATCAAGAGATAGAAAAGATACAGGATGAGATTGGACCTAAGCAAGAAGAAAAGTACAGTGAATTCTTATGGAAGTTGGAGCATCGTGAAGGCATAAGTCAAGAAGATAGAGCTGCTTATATTGAGATGTATCGTTTACTAAATACTGTTGAAAAAACGCAGGGAGCTGCTATAGGGGCATTGGTTAATCAGGGTAGCGAAATAAACTTAAAGAATCTTTTAACAGCAGCAAAAACAAGAAATACAAAACCAATAGATGTATTAGTGAATCAAGAGTTTGGATTCTTAGATGAATCTTACGCTGAATATAAAGTTTTAGAATTTAAAGAAGCAAGCAGTCAGGAAAATGCTATTCGTATGCTAACAGATGAAAATCTTCCAGTGACTGTAAACAACTTACTAACAGCTGGAATTATGACAAATGAAAAAGGTAGTATTTTTTCAAAGCTGCAAGAAAAAGCAGAAAAAGAAGATTCAGATAATGCAAATTCTTTATTAAGTGAATCAGAAACCTTATTTGAGGCACTTAGTGACAGCGAGTCTATGAAAGAAGCCTATAAAGACCTTGCAGATAAGGCAAGTGAATTATTGAAAGATGCATATGACTCTGTAGAAATAAAACACTTAGATTTAGAAACACTAAAGAGAATTAGTAGCGGTTTTCAATTGATGTCTGATATGGCAAAAAATGAATCATACCAAGTTCCTTTGAATATTGATGGAGAGATTACAGCAGTTAATTTAAAAATCATAAGAGGTATGAAAGATACAGGAAAAGTGTCTATAGAAATGGATTTTGAAGAGATCGGAAAAGTATTAGCAGAGTTTCATATAAAAGGAAATATAGCTACAGGCTTTATAAATCTAGAGTCTGTAAAAGCAGTAGAACGTATAAAGGATCAAATAAGTAACTTATCTGAGATATTAGAGCAAGAAGGTATTACACTAGAAATACTAAACTTCAGCGCAAGCAAGGAAAAGAAACGATTACCTTTTATTCAAATGGAAAAGGATGAAGTTGATAAAGGAATAGAAACAACTAAGACAAAGACATTATATGGTGTAGCAAAAACATTTATTTCAGTCATAAAGGAAAGCGGAGGAATACGAAATGAGAATTAATACAAATATATCTGCAATTATTGCTAACAATCAACTAAAATCGACAGAAGGAAGATTATCTAAATCGCTAGAGCGCTTATCTTCAGGCTTAAGAATTAACAGAGCTGCTGATGATTCTGCTGGGATGGCGATTGCATCTAAAATGAGAACGCAGATAAGAGGCTTGGATCAATCTTCAAGAAACGCTTCTGATGGAATTTCAATTGTTCAAACAGCAGAAGGCGCATTGAACGAAGTAACTGCTATGCTTCAAAGAATGAG
>CAYYVJ010000038.1:0-18446 GCA_964475115.1 uncultured Lachnospiraceae bacterium | reverse complement strand
ATTAATTCAGTTATATATTTAGTTAATGGATAATTACAATGCATCAACCAGCGACGGAAGGTAATTCCATTGGTTTTATTGTTAAACTTTTCAGGATAAATCTTATAAAAATTATTAAGCTCATTTTCTTTTAATATTTCTGTATGTAAAGCGGCAACTCCATTTACGCTAATTCCATAGTGAATATCTATGTGAGCCATATGAACTCTATCTTCATTGTCAATAATATATACAGAAGGATCATCATACTTGTTTCTTACCTTTTCATCTAGTACTTTAATAATTGGCATTAAATGTGGTACTACTTTATCTAGATATTTAATTGGCCACTTTTCCAAGGCTTCTGCCAATATAGTATGATTTGTATATGCACATGTTTTGGAAACGATTTCAATTGCTTCGTCCATTTCAATGCCACGTTCCATTAACAAACGGATTAACTCTGGTATTACCATTGTAGGATGGGTATCATTAATCTGAATGATTGCATGTTCATATAAGTCATGAAGATTACTTCCCTTTGCAATGCTTTCTTCCAAAATCATTTGCGCGGCATTACTTACCATAAAATACTGTTGATAGATTCTTAGTAATTCACCTTTTTCATCACTATCATCAGGATATAAGAATAATGTCAGGTTACGAGCAATGTCTTCTTTTTCAAATGTAATACCTTCTTTAACGATAGATTCATCAATTGATTCAATATCAAATAAATGTAACCAATTGCTACGGTTATCGTAGCCTGTAACTGCAATATCATATAATTTTGAGGTTAAAGTGAAATCTTTAAATGGAACAGTATATGAATTATCTCGCTTTACAAGCCAGCTGTTGTCTGTAATCCATGGATTTGGGGTTTCATTTTGTAAATTATCTTTAAAAACCTGACGGAATAACCCTAGATGATAATTTAAACCAATTCCATCACCGTTTAGCCCAAGTGTTGAAATAGAATCTAAAAAGCATGCTGCCAAACGACCAAGACCACCATTACCAAGAGATGGCTCTAATTCTACATTTTCAATGTCTGTAATAGATTTTCCATTTTTTGTTAACGATTCTCTAACTTCATCATAAATACCTAGATTAATTAAATTATTGGATAATAGCTTACCAATTAAAAATTCCGCTGAAATATAGTATAATTTCTTTTTACTATCCATAACATATTTCCTCTCAGCCAATTCCTTTGTCATTTCTAATAATCCTACATAGATTTCTTCATTACCACAATCTGAGATTGTTTTGTTATACTTTTTCTGTAATATTGTATCTAACATTTGCTATTCCTTTCTGTTGTCACAAGTTATAGTTGGCATTTATCTTTATTTTCCTTATATTTCGGAAAACGGTTTCCTTAATGTGCTAAAATTATACAGATATTACTTTTATTTTTGAATAACATCCATATAATCTATTTTGCAAACCTCATAAGGTATTTCAATATGTTGTCCTTTTTCTCCCTTAAGTAACCTAGCTAATTCATCAAATGCTTGTTTTGATTTTTGGTTAAAGTCTTGCTTTACAGTATTCATATCTATTCGCGTATAACCCATTAATCGAATTCCATCAAATCCACATACGGGTCTAAATATATCCATTTCTTTAAGCGCAAACACGGCACCAATTGCCATCAGATCTGATGCACATACAATTGCATTTACCTCTTCTGCATATTCACTTGTTATTTTTCTTGCTTTATATTCATTAAAATCACAGTATTCAACAAGTAATTCAAATTGATACTCTTTTTGCAATTTTTTCATAGCATCAAGGCGTCTGTCGGTAATATATCCTCCTGCTCCACCAGTTATATACAAAACACGATTAATAAAATAATTCTCAGTTAATGTTTTTTTTGCCACTTCATATTGAGCAGAAAAATGATCAATTGAAACCGAAGATGTTTTATCATTCGTAATTGGCAAATCGACTAAAACACAAGAAAATTCTTGCTTTTCAATAATTTTATATAAATTCTTGTTTTCAATAGATAAATTGTAAATAATTAAACAGTTAATCCTCTGAGATTTTAAATACGAGTCTACTTGTTTATAACTCATATCATCAAACTGAGAACTAAAAAAAGTTACAACATCAAGATGGTACTCTTTTGCTTTTTCAAAGGCTCCCGTTAAGTATTGCATACTGATTTCATCAATAAACTGGCTATTATGACGTATATCAACGATTAAGCCTACACGGTTAAATTCTTTCTTTGAAAGGGATACTGCAACGGAATTAGGTACATATCCCAATTCTTCAACTGCTTTTTCAACTTTCATTCGAGTTTTATTACTTACTAAAGAGTAATTATTTAAAACCTTAGACACCGTTGATTTGGCTACTCCAGCTCTTTTTGCTACATCATTTATCGATACCATCAAATCACCTCCTAGAGAAAACGGTTTCCTTAGTCATACTATATAATCATCTTATTTATTTGTCAATACTTTTTAGTGAAATTTACAAGTAATATTTCTTTTATTAATTAATTAACTACTTGCAATGGAGTTTCATGTGGTTTTATCACGGAATTATTTCTTGTAATACTCTTATAATATAAATATTCAATAAAAAAGGTGGTGTTTCTTTGGCAAATGTAATATATCTGGAGTAGATTTGATTTCAAATGGAATTGAAGGTGCACGTAATGATAGAGTCAACAGAGCAAACACTCTAATTTATAGAATTTACAACTACATTTTCCAAAAATAATTTATCCCCGTCGATTTTGACGAGGATAATAATTTATAGTTTTCACTAGATATGAATTTCAAAGTTCGGAAACTTGAATACACCACTTCCTTGTTTTAATTTATCAGAATTAAATATTTCTGTAAATGCATCATCTAGTTCATTTATAATAGATGTTTGAATATCTAACGTATTGTGTGCAGGTAAAATTCTTTTAATCTCAAGCTTCTTAATCTTTCTCACAGATTTCATGAATTCTAGTGGATCTGTTGTTGGATAAAAGGCGTACAAAGTACCTTTATAAATTAAATCTCCTGAATACAAATATTTCCGTTCCAATTCATACATACAGATATGTCCTGGAGAATGTCCTGGGGTATGTATTACTTTAATCGTTCTTTTTCCTAAGTCAAATAAATCACCGTCTTTTAATATCCTTTCCGGTATTCCCTGGAAAACCTGATATTTATTAATATCAAAATCAGTTGGAAAATCACAAGGCTCCTTTATCAAGTTTTTTTTAATAACTTGCAAGGGAATAGGAAATTCAAAGGAAATCCAATTTTTTTCAGCTTCGTGAACTGCAATATTAGTAAAAAGTTTATGTCCACCTATATGATCCCAATGGATATGAGTTGATACAATTTCAAGAGGTAATTGTGTGAGTCTATCAATAATAGTTTTTATATTTGATACTCCTAACCCAGTATCAATTAGCAGTGCCTTCTCCACACCAATAAGTAAGTAACAATGAGTTTCTTCCCAATGCTTACTCTCACTGATTACATATGTGTCACAATCTATTTTTTCAACTGTAAACCAATCATTCATAAAATGTCCTCACATAAACTAATTCATACTTAATTTTTCAACAGCCTGTTTTTCATTAGATAAGAAAAATATATCCTTTCCATTATTACACTCATAGATAAAGTCTTTTAAACTATTACTTGTATAGATTGAAAAATCGCCTACTATAGCTATCTTCTTACAATAATTTATAAACTTTTGTAATATCTCACCAGCTATTTTCGTTTTTAAATCAAAAAATTCTTCACATATGAGCGACTTGTTTACGATAAAACGACTACAACCCGTTTCATATTCTATCGTCGCCATAAAGTCCAATGCTGACTGTACATCTGTTATCAAAACTTCATTGCTATTAACAATAGCAATTTCTATATTATGTTCTTTAACAATTTTAATTTCCACTATAATCCTTCTTTTCTTAGCATTATTTATTTCGTTATTAGATTTATCAATACATCTTTTTCATTAGTTCCTTCCAGCTGCGCACCGTAAACACATCTTCTTTTTCCGTGTAAGGCATATCTATCGATCCAAGATACCATACAGCAAATATTTCTGCATTCTTTGCTCCTACAATATCACATTCATACTGGTCTCCTATATACCATACATCCTCCGCATTAAATCCTGCTTTTTCCAAAGCCAAATCAAAAATTCTCTTATTTGGCTTTCGGAACATACACTCACTGGTTGCAATAATAAATTCAAAGTTATTGTTAGGAATTAATGTATTAATTCGTTCTTCTACAATCTTACCAGAATAACTAATATTACTTATTACACCTGTCCGAATGTCCTGTTCTTTCAAATATTTCAAGAACTCTTCTATTCCATCTGTCGGTCTACCGGGCGCTGCTGCATCCCAAAATACTCTATCAATTTCATCTGATGTTAATGTGATTTTTATCCCTAGGGATTCGTATAGATAAGTTGTAAACATATGATTTGGAACTTCCACTTGAAAAAGATGTCTTTTCATAGGATCAAACCTACCTAAATCATTATTGATAGTATTTGCCTCAGACTGAACCTGTTCTGCCGAGAGATTATATTTATTATCTTCTGCATATTTTAATACTTCTCTTACTCCCTTAACTCCATCAAACATTGCTTCATTTACTAATGTCTGTCCATAATCAAAAAGAACCATCTTAGGTTTTTTCATAATGATTCCCCCTTCCATTTACATCCTTTCTTTAATCGTAACTTTTACTCTGCCTTTATTAAACTCCTCTTTTATATTATATGGAAATTCAACATATGCACCGTCTTTGTCTGCTACTTTCTTAATTATGGCTTCATATTCATAAGTTTTATTCTCCATCTCTTTACCTCCTATTACTACTGATAATATCATTGAGTAGATAGTAGCAGAATATTAAGTATTCTGCAATAAATATAAAATTACCTCGTCCAATTGATTTGATTCGACGAGGTAATTTATTAATATGAACATTTATTTCTTTCGCGAACAAATAACACTCTGAAGTACAATAAAGAAACAGAGCATTGCTGCACGTGTAATCTGTGGCCACCATGGATCCTGACTACCTATTGCGGTAACAATTAGTAATACAATTCCACTTGTTAATACGCCAAATAATGTACCAAAGATATTACCTACTCCTCCAGTAAGTAATGTTCCACCAATAATGGATGCAGCGATAGCATCCATTTCAAGACCTGTTGCCTGCTGAACCGATCCGGATCGTGTGTGAAATAAATATAGAAAACCTCCAATACCTGCAAGCACGCCGCATAGCAAATGGGCCTTAAATCTGGTTCCCTTGACATTTATTCCAAGCATTAGAGCACTTTGCCAATTTCCACCTACTGCGTAAAAACTGCGTCCAAGACTTGTTTTTCTGAGCAAGTAAAACATTAAACATACTATAATAATGGATACGATAACACCATATTCTAATTTTGATTGGATAAAAACCCCTTTCTTATTGATATCACCCAAAAAGGGAATCTGTATTCGTGCACCTGATAGCATCTCAAATCCTGCATTATCAACCTGAATCTGATTGACTTCGATCAGGGCAACTAATCCTCTACCTAAGAACATACCTGCCAGTGTAACAATGAATGGTTGCATCTCCAAGTAGGCAATTAGAAATCCTTGAACTGCACCAAATGTAATTCCGATAGCTAAAGCAAGAATTAATGCTGTTATAAAGTTAAAATTATATTTATTAAGACAAACGATACAAGCTGTACAGATAAGTGCTGTGGAACCACCTACAGAAATATCAATACTTCCTGTTATCATAACAATGGAAAGTCCACAAGCAATTACAATTAATGCTGCGTTTTCATTGAAAAGGTTAAAAAACATCTGAATCTTACTGAAGCCTTTACCACCAAGGAATAGAATGGAAAGCGCATAAATTGTAATAAACATAGTAATCGTAATTGTTAGTAAAAAGGTTGTATCGGTCAGAGATTTTACATGTTTCTTCATACTAAGCGTGCTCCTTTCTACCATTTATATTCTTTCCAATGATACTTTTAACCTTGGGCGTTTGTATGGCTACAAGAATAATAATGATGATAGCCTTGAATACTGGAACAGCATTTGTGTTAACATTTAGAGTCGTTAACACAGAAGACAATGTTTGTATTGTATACGCTCCGATAATTGATCCTGTCATATTAAATTTTCCACCACCTAGTGAATTACCACCAAGAGCAACTGCTAAAATAACATCCATTTCAATGCTGGGCACTATTGTGTATGGATTTACAGTTTGTACCCTACTTGATTGAATAAAACCTGCGATACCAACACAAAAACCCAATATTACAAAAGTCAAAAACTTGATACGCATGGGATCTAAACCATTTAAGCTTGAAGCCTTATCATTAATACCTACAGCTTGGGTGTATAGTGTAAGATTCGTTTTTTTCAATAGGAAAAAGGTTGCCAAAACAATAACTGCAGTGATAAGTATAGGCGTTGGGACAGGAAATCCTGGTATAAAGTTACCATAATAACCAAAGGATGATACAGCTTTTGGTTTAAGCCCTCCCATTGCCATAGATCCTATAGAACGTCCCGCTGTAAAAAGAATAAGTGTTGCTACCATAGGCTGTATTTTGAATCTTGAAACAAGAATACCATTAAAAGCCCCGCAAGCCATTCCTGCAATACATCCAAGTAGCAGTGCAAGGAAAATGGGTGCTTGTAACTCAGAGGGTTGGGTTTCTCTACCACATAAAACACGCATAACTACCCCACCGACAATCGCTACTGTAGAACCTACGCTTATGTCTTGACCCCTGGAAGATGCTGTGACTAAGGTCATACCAATTGCCAGAATAACAAGCTCCGTTCCATTGTTTAAAATATTAATTAAATTACCTATCAAAACTGGATTACCACCACTATCCCTACCCAAGTTTATTTTCAAGAAACCTGGATTAATTAAAATATTTATTAACAAAAGAAAAGTAAGAAAGGCAATAGGGATAAACAATCTGTGCCTAATAACGCTTCTAGACATTTCGACTTACACCTCCCGCTATTGTATACATTATTTTATCCTGTGTCATATCATCCCCCTGTAACTCTCCCACTATATTTAGGTCGCGCATAACAATAATCCTTGAACAGGTACGTAGCATTTCCTCAATCTCAGATGATATAAATGTGATGCTCATACCTTCGGAGGCTAGTTTTAGCACTAGTTTTTGAATTTCTACCTTTGTACCAATATCGATCCCACGTGTTGGTTCATCAAGAATAAGATAATCAGGATGCGTCAGCAACCAACGAGCAAGGATTACCTTTTGCTGATTCCCTCCAGACAAAGAATTAATAGGTGTATCTGCCGAAGCTGTTTTTATACCTAGCAAGCTAATATACTCGTCGGCAAAAGCTTGGGCCTGAGCCATGGTAAATGGCCTAAAGAATCCTTTCATTACCTGAAGCGCAAGAATAATGTTTTCACGGACTGACAAATCTCCAATAATCCCATCCCGCTTCCTATCCTCAGAAAGATATCCGATTCCTTTCTTCATCGCTTTTATTGGTGCAGAAATAATGATATCTTCATTTTTAATTCTCAATTTACCTTTTATAACCTTGTCTGCACCGAATATTGCACGTACACACTCACTTCGGCCAGAACCGAGCAGACCCGCAAATCCAGTTACTTCTCCTTTGTATGTAATGAAATCAAAGGGATTCATTCCAGAATTACTTGAAAGCCCTTCGGCTTCGATTATTATTTCTTTTGAATCATCGCTATCGGATTGTGCTTGATTATGTATGTTAGTTAAATCACCAAGTTCCTTACCCATCATTTTGGCAATAAGCTCCACCCGAGACAAATCATTAATTTGATATTCTCCCACAAGCTCACCATTACGTAAAACTGTAATTTTATCGCATATTTCGTACATTTGATCAAGAAAATGGGTGACAAAAATGATTCCTACTCCCCTAGCCTTCAGTTCACGCATCAGTGAAAACAATTTGGCAACCTCATGTTCATCAAGAGACGAGGTTGGTTCGTCAAGTATCAACACTTTACAATCCATATCAACCGCACGGGCAATCGCTACCATTTGCTGAACCGCAATGGAACAATTCGACAATTGCTGAGTTGGCTTTGCCAGTATACCTAAATTTCTCAAAACACTTTCCGCCTTTTTGTTTCTTTCCCTCCAATCAATAAGCAAATCATTGCCTCTGCCAATAAACAAATTTTCTGCAACCGTCAGGTTTGGGCACAATGTAATTTCCTGATATACTGTGCTTATACCGAGTTTTTGCGCTTCCTGTGGAGACTTAATATGAACCGGTTTATTCATTCCTTTCATTTGGATTTCTCCATCATCCTTATGATAGACTCCGGTCAAAACCTTAATTAAAGTAGATTTTCCTGCACCATTTTCTCCCATTAAAGCATGGATTTCACCCTCGCATAAAGTAAAGTTCACATTCTGTAAGGCACGTACACCAGGAAAGCTTTTATAGATATTTCTCATTGTAAGTACTGTTTTCTGCATAGTAATAATTCTCAATCCTCCGTTCAAAAAATAATATCTCAAACATCCCGCCAATTTCTTGACTTAATAAATGCGCGGCTCCAGAATCTGCGAACTATATCCACATACTCAGTGCCGCGCATTCATTTATTTAATAACTACGTGCATCTACGATCTCTTTTGTAATGGTTTCACAGTCAAACATTTCTTCATCCACGTAGGCATTTTTTTCAACAGTCTGACCAGCCTCAAGTTGATTAATTAACTTAACAATACGTGGACCATGTAGAGGATTACACTCAACATCAAGGTTGAATTTACCTGCCAGCACATTTTCAAGTGCCCACTTATTTGCATCAAAAGCGATAACCTTTACATCTCCGTCTTTCCCGTATGTAATACCAGCAGCGTCCATAGCGTCACATGCGCCACGTGCCATGTTATCATTTTCAGCATAAACAACGTTAAATTCTGTTCCAGATGCAATAAGATCAGCTACGGCCTGCTTAGCAAGTGTTTCATCCCAACCTTTCATATTTTGATTAAATACAATTTCCCAACCATTTGCTTTAGCGCCGTCTTCAATGGCTTTGGAGCGACCTAGCTGAGCAGAAGAACCAGTATCACCGCCAAGCACTACAATTTTACTTGCATCGAGGGCTTGATCCTTTATCCAATCAACAGCCTTGTTACCTTCTTCCTCGAAATCTGAACAAACCATCGCGGTATAAAGATCCTCTGACAACTCAAGTTTTCGGTCAGCCATAATAAAAGGAATGCCAGCTTCTTTTGCAGCCTTTGCTACATCTTCCCAACCAGCTGATTGAAGCCCTAATACTACAAGATAATCAACTTCTTCCTGAATAAGCTGCTGTGCTTGGGAAATCTGTTTTGCATGATCACCTTCACCAAAAACCATTTTTGTTTCAAAACCCGCTTCCCCAAAAGCTTCGTTGAATGATTTTGTATTTGCTGTACGCCAATCTGATTCGTTAGCATTTGTCTGCACAACACCTACATTAACTTTTCCATCTGCTTTTTTTGAAATTGCACTGTCCTTGTTACCACAGGCTGCTAAGGAAAACACAAGCATCAATGCTAGAACTAAAGAAATTACTTTTTTCATAAATATCTCCTCCAATCATTTGAACTCAAAAAAATGAGTTTACTTATATGTAATCACAAGTATACTCACTTTTTTTGCACAAAAATACGGAAAGAATTCTTTTCTTTGTATTTTTTTTTACTGTATTTCTTTTCTATTTTATGATTGGTTGAATTTTCTATGAATTTTGTTTGATTTTTTACTAATAACTTCGTCCAACACGTTCTATATCGGCATTTTCTGCCTCAAAAACCTTTCCTTCTACATAGGATGGCTTATCAATCTCTTCCCCTTTTTCTAAGCGCTCTATAATCTCAGCAATTAATTGACCCTGTAAGGGATTACATTCAATATCTACATTAATTAATCCCTCTTCCATCATATCAAATGCCTTCGATACCGCATCAAAGGATATGACTGTGATCTTTCCATCTACCCCACAAGTTAACCCTGCTTCTTGTATTGCCTCTATAGCACCAAAGGTCATATCATCATTTTGTGAAAGCAAAACATCAATATCATCAAATTCTTGTAAATATTTCATCATAACTTCCTTACCCTTTGCTTTGGTAAAATCACCACTTTCATGTGCAAGAATGTTCCAATTCTTATGTATGCTAGCTACATCTTCAAATCCTTTCGAACGTCCAATTTGAGACGTTGAATTTAAGGTTCCCTCTAGGACAATAATATTTACATCCTCCTTGTTTTCTTGCTTTAGATATTTTTCTAGCCACTGTCCTGCTTTCATTCCTTCTGCATATTTATCAGTACCAACACATGCGACATAAAGACTTTCATCTTCTGTCGTAATCATACGATCCACAATTATAACTGGAATGCCTGCTTCCCTTGCTTCCTCCAAGACTGTATCCCATCCTTTTTCTGTTACAGGGGCAATTACAATATAATCTACCTCTTGAAAAATAAAGCTCCTTACATCTTTAATCTGATTTTCCTGACTCTGCCTTCCATTAGAAAAAATCAAAGAAAAACCATTCTCTCTTACAAGAGCATTCTGTATCGATTTGGTATTTGCCGAGCGCCAGTCTGATTCTGAACCAAGTTGGGAGAAACCTACAATAATTAAATCTGAATCAATATCTTCTATTTCTTCAGATACACTATCTTGAAGGTTTTTCAAAGGTCTCAGACTACAACTAGCAAGTGCAATCAATCCGAAAAAGAAAATCCACAAAATAATTTTATACTTTTTACTCATATCCCACCTCGATCCGATCTTTCTCCAGCAGTCTTGCTGGGATTTTGATCCTGATATTTGTACCTTCTCCTTTTTTGCTTTGTATATCCAGTCCAAAGATATTACCATAGTTTAATTTAATCCGTTTATTCACATTTGCAAGGCCAAAGCCAGCACTTTGCTTACTACCTGGTGTTTCAATCTCTTTTCTTAATGCATTAAGCTCCTCTTCATCCATTCCTATTCCATTATCAATTACATGAAAGCAGATCACTTCATCCATTATCTCGCCTGTTACCGTTATTTTTCCTCTTGCCCTTAACATTTTAATTCCATGGTATAAAGAATTTTCAATGAGTGGCTGCATAGTCAATTTCAATATTTGATATCCGTATAGTTCTTCCGGAATATTAATTTCATAATCCAGAATATCTTTATATCTTGACTGTTGTATCTGTAAATAGCTTTTTATATGTATTTCTTCTTCACGAATTGTAATAAAATCTTTTCCCTTACTTACAACAATTCTAAAAAACTCAGAAAGTGAAATAACAATATCAATTGCTTCTTTATTTTTATCTCCTTCTATTAACCAAACAATTGTATCTAGTGTATTATACAAAAAATGTGGATTAATCTGGGTTTGCAGAAGCTTTGATTCCATATACCTTAAGTTTTCCTGTTCTAGCTTAATACTTTTTACCTGCTGTTCCAATTTGAAAGCCATGTCATTAAAACTATCTGATAATATGGATAATTCATCATGATTTTCACAGCTTGTTCTCGTTGTAAAATCTCCTTTTGCAATCATAGCAGTTTTTTCACATAACATTCTAATTGGTGTTGTAATACTATCTGTGACAAGGATATTAACCAAAACAGATGCAATAATAATGGAGAACAATGCCACTATCATCGTTACGATTACATTTGCCACTTGATCATTAAGACTCTTTCTTATGGCTTCAAAATTCTGTGTTTCATAATAAATATAATACTGGACCTCTTCTTGAAACAGCTCTGTTAAAATATAGATATCAGATTCCAACATGTCTATATTTTCTTCGTAATGTCCTGTCTGCTCCAGATTATCACATATTTCATTAATTCTGTCCTTTAGGGTATCAAGATTAAGCAGAATGCGATTAATCCAATCAAGGCTCTCTCTGCTCGATGTTATTTCCCGTAGATTCATAAAATTCTCCCTTGCATCTTCTATGAGGCTGTAGGGATTTTTCAAATCATTATTTTTTTCAATGGACTCAAAGGTTTCTGCTTCTACAACAATTTTGTACATACTTTCATCCATTTCTTCTTTAAAATTCAGGTTGTAATTATTAGCTGAAGTAATCCTCCTTACTATGGTGTCATATGCCGTGCTATAATTATACAAGGCTGCAATCTGATAAACCGAGAAAATAATCATAGGTATAATAATGATAGCGGCTACTAAGGAAAGTTTCAGTCTCAATGGATATTTAATCGGTTTTCTATTCTCTTTTGTCATTTATCCCCTTTCCCCTGTAACCTATATTCTGATGGCGTACAATTCTGTGTTTTTTTGAATATGTAACTAAAATAGTGAGAGTCCTGATATCCTACCAAAAAACCAATTTCTGTTATTCTTCTGTTGGAACATCTCAAATAATCTTTTGCCTTTTCCATGCGAAGATTTGTTAGATATTCAATAAATGTCATTCCAGTTTCTTGATTAAATAATGAACTAAAATAATTAGGGCTAATATTAACTGTAGATGCTACTTTATCCAATGTAAGATCACTTATTGTATATTTTAGCTTCATATATTCCTTTGCTTGTTGGATAATACCCGCATATCCTTTTTGACTGCTTTTATTACGTAGCTCAATGGCTTCCTTCACTATAGATTTAAAAAAATCACGGCACTCTTCCAAACTAGAAAGTTGATCAGTGACACTATTCATGCTCTTAAGGCTACCTACTATCTTTTCCTTTGGATATTTAAAAGTTTTAAGGAATTTCATAATTGTGGAATAGCCGTCCATTATAATATAATGCCGAAAAAGAGCTGAACTCATAGCATTAGATCCAAATACGTCAAAATATTTATCTACAAACTCATCAACTTCATATATGGTGCCCCTCTTCAGAAAATCTTCTAATAGATTCTTATCAAACTTCTCAAGATTCAGCTCACTTACATTAATCTTACTATCTATTTGTGCCTTAATATTACGTACATCATTATAGGACAAGAACTGATTCCTACTTTCAATATGGCGAAGAGAAAAAGCACTGTTGGCATCGAGATAAGACTGGCGTAAGTCACGGACACGAAGAACACAACGACCAATTCCACCAAAATAATCTACTTTGTCATCACAAATATCAATTAATAGATTACGCAGTTCTTTCATTAATTCCTTAATCTGCATCTCATTTTCGCTCAAAAGGATAAAAGCCCAACCATCCATACCACGTTCAAATATTTGTATATTAGGAAAAGTCTTTAGTGCTTGGGTCATTCTCGCTTCACGCTGTCCTATTTCATTGGAATGTTCATGCATTTCTTCCTGTACTTTAAATTGAAACAGCAAAACGCAAAAAACACTTGCAATCATATTGATTCCAAGTTCTTCTCCCTGTTCTATAATCTGTAAAAGAGACATTTTTCCGCTTATTAAAGTATTAAAAAAGTCCTTTCTTTTTTCACCCTGTTTCTGATAAACCAAAAACTGATACTGTTCTAGTATCTGCTTTTCCTCCCGATCCTTTTCTATTGCTACAGCTGCATTTTTCACTGCAGCCATAAGCTTATTAGATGTTACTGGTTTTAGCAGGTATTCTGTAACACCAATATCAATTGCTTGTTGTGCATATCCAAACTCACTATACCCGCTAATAATAATGATTTTCAGCTGTGGCATATCTTTTTTCAACAATTTACTTAATTCAAGTCCGTCCATAAAGGGCATTTTTATATCAGTAATAAGAATATCCGGCTGTTCCCTTATAATTAATGGATAAGCCAATTCACCGTCACTTTGATCTCCGATAATTTTGAATCCTTCTTCTTCCCAATGAACTTTGTTCTTAATACCTTCTCGTATTACAATTTCATCTTCAACCAAAAAAATTTTATACATAATTTTTCCCCCCGAAAAAATTCATAAAGTATTTTTTACAGTTTAGTCTATCTTAAGTATTTGAATCTATTTTTCACTTAATTTATTGTAAATAAAGCTGATTAAGAAGCACAGACACCCTCCTGCTATCAGCGCAAGCACTTTAGTTATGGAATTCTTTTGATATAAATCTACAAGTATAAATTTCGCTACCATAATAATCGTTAATACTAAACCATAGAGCCTTATACTTTTTATTCTTCGTTTAAATCCTACTATAATAAAGCCTATTGTTACTAGCAAGCCCACTATACTATATTCCACTGATTCTATGCAAAGATCTAAAAATGCTTCAAGTATTGTCCAGGTTAGAATTAAATATTTTATAACAATCCATAAAAATATAGTCCTGTAGAAAACAAATAAAGTAACCATTGTATGTTTATAAAATAATAAGCCCAATTAATAAATACTGACTTCCCCCTTTCAATATCTTTTGGCATGCAATTACTAATAATCCTACAAAAACTACTCCCATTGAAACTTGAAATAGTTCATCGTTTATAAACAAAGAAGCAAGAACTAGTACGATTGCATAATATCTTGTTAACCAAGTTTCAATTCTTTTATAAAGTAAATAATTTAATATAAGCTGAATCACATGAATGATGAAAAATAATAGATAACATGTTATTAGTTTTAGATTTAGGTATTCAGAACTTAAATAACTGATAAACAAAGCAGTCCAAACAGTTGCAAATCCGCCAACAAAAAGATAAATAGGAGCCATATTAATACTAGAATTACTATTATTAATACTACAGCCATTTGCCCTGTATAGTTATTTAATAGCTCTAGTTAGATGTAATTGGATTCTTTTTTGTTCTAACGAGCTTGAAGCCTAAAGCGGATAATACAAGCCCTGCTAGCAATAGTATAAATATTTTGATTTCCGGTGTTATTCTACTCCATACTAAGCTAATAAATGAGCTACTCTTTGTTCAAGTTCCGTTATTCTCTCTTCAGATGATTTCATTTACTCACCCATTCCTCTTTTAACAAGCCCATTACAATCTCATCATAATATCTTCCGTCTTTATATGCTTCTTGTCTATGTACGCCTTCTTTTTGGAATCCACATTTTTCATAACACTTTATAGCTCTTTCATTAAAGGAATATACAACAAGCTTAATTTTATTAATATTCATTTGCTCAAATACAAATTTTATCAAAACATTCATTGCGTCTGTTCCATATCCCTTATTCCAGTATTCTTTATCACCAATAAATATTCCTACTACTACCTTACTATTTTTCCAGTCAACTTCATTGACACCACAGCCACCAAGATACTTTTTATCTTCCAAAGTCTCAATAGCAAAATTATAGGTATCTTTCAAAGCAGTATTAGTTTGATACCATTTTTCCTCATCCTCCAGAGTATATAGAAATGGAATTCCAGGCATCATGCTTCGTTTTATCTCAGGGTCATTTACATATTCCAACGCATTCTTAATATCCTCTTTCCTATAAGCCCTTAGTCTAATCATTGTTCCCTCATACATATAAGTTCCTCCCTCTCATTACTGGTCCATTTATGAACTCATTATGATTTTAGATAGTTCATCTTCTAAAATGAAGAGTTGTTTTTTTTCATACTCTTGCATTTTAGATAGTTTATCTAATACGTTGCTTACATCTCTCCTGACATTGTTAACACTTTCCTGAGAGTCGTGAATTCTTGACTGAACGATCCAATCTGAAATAAGACCATCAAAGAAAAAATCTGCAAACTTTACAAATCCATCAACGTCTATGGTAATTGAAGATGATACATTTACATCGGTAAGTTCTGTGGCAAATCGGTTTAGCTTGGTCTGTACCTCAGATGCTGCATTTCTTGCATCATCAATATGATCGTGTTTTATCATATTTGTAATGAGGCCTCCTCCACCTATCATATCCCAGGTTCCCCAGCCCTCTGCACTATTAAGGCTTTTTTCCACACTATTTAGGCTAGTCATAACACTGTTTCCAGCTGTAATTGCTTCCTCAATTTCTTTTAAATTTGCCTTATATGCTGCTATTTTATTTTCAAGTTCAGTAATTTCTATGGACTCTTTCTTCTTACTTTGTTTAAGCATTTCATATTTTTTCTCATATAGTTCATTATATTTCTGCTTAGAATCTCTCACTATAGCTCTTTCAGACTGTAGATTTGAAATCTGTCTTTTCGTTTCTTCTATTTGTATATTGATATCATCTAGTTTAAGCTGAGCAGCTAAGACTTCACGTCGCTCTTTCTCAATCTGTTCCTCCTTACTACCTAAAACACTATAGAAAAAGCTGGTAACACCCACCTTACTTAACTTTTCTACATCGAGATTTTGTTTCTTTAATTCTAACTCTAATTCTATTTGTTTTCTTTCCTGGTCTAATAATTGCGCTTTTAGACTCCCTAGCATGGTATCAATGTTTTGACATCGATAAATGCCTTGTTGTAGTTCTTGAAGTTCTTCATTTATTTCTTTAAACATAGGCTACTTATCCTCCCATTTAACCCAATTTTGCTATAATTTAAACAGCAAATCCGTTCTTTCTCCTATTTTACTAAATCCTAATTTTATATACATTTCCTTTGGAGTATCTTCCTCATCGGCAACAAGATAAATCGTATGAACTTTCTCTTGCAATGCAATATTTATTAGTTCCTTCAAAATAGTTGTTCCATACCCTCTACACTGATAAGTAGGAATTACAACAAAATCTTCAATTTTTGCAACGCCATTGTGTATAAATAAATTGCAAGTTCCAATTATTTTCCCATTATGATAGCAAACATAAGAATCTACTCCATAATCAGAAATATATACTTTTCCACGTCTGTAGCATCTCCTTGTACAAAAGTCCTTTCCAAGGTTTACTTCATCGTATTGTAAATCACAAAACAAAACATCATCTACCATCTCTTTACTAAAGACTTTCTTTATTTCACATCCAGAGAGGGCATTTAATCTTGAAACTTGGGAACTATCAAAAGAATAATACCCATTCATTGATATTTCAGGATTATCTTCAAGCAAAGATAACAGTGAACTACTAACTACAGTACTTAAAAGAATATTACAATAAGTACTTTCTTCAGATCGTCGTGAAGAAATTTCCTTTTCAATGATTCCTTTTAACGCAACATCATTCATCGCATCTTTTACATACAAAAAATTATGATAATACATATCCTTTAACTGTTCATCAGAAAACCTAATTATTTCTTCATCTTCATAAGTCTTTGAAAAACATTTGCTATATTCTATTTCGCACTCTAAAATCTTCTTATCTATTTGCATTACTTCCCCTTTATGAATCTAAAATATTATTGTAGCTTACGCTTAAATATTGAGATTATCCACCTTGTACTACCATAGCTTTGATTCGTAGCAACAGTATTTACTAGTTCCCACCCTTGAGAGCCTAATTCATTTAAATCATAGTTATTCTTACAATAACATATCTTTATCCAGTTTTCTACTAATAATAAAAATCTCTTAATCCTTTCTTTTTAACAAAAAATCATTGATAGCTTCCACGGCAATATCCTGTTGTTCTTCCCTTGAAATGCTGGCATCATGGTCACCTTTTTGCTTACCATAGTTACCGAACTGGGCATGATTTCCACCTTCAATGACTAAAATGTTTTCAGTATAGTTTATTTTCTCCCTCACACTTGAATTAAATGAGCCATATACGGTCAACGTATTTTCAACCGGGTAATCACCATAAATATAAGCCCCTAACAAAATCAATCCTTTTACCTTGTCTGGATTCTTTGATGCATAGTTACTAGCCATTGCTCCTCCCATGGAGTGCCCTCCTATATACCAATTTTGAATATCAGGGAACTGCTCTATGACTCCTTGTGCAGCATTCGAATCAAAAATAGCCATGTTAAAAGGCATTTCAAGAAGAATGCAAGTAATACCACTTTCCTCTTTGATTTTTTTAAGAATAGGCAAATACGCAAAGTATTCTACTTTTGCTCCTGGATAAAAAATCAATGCAGTGTCACTAGGTGTAGTTGGCGACAATATTATAAGCTTGTCTTTTATATTTATGTTGACTTCATTTTGCATAGCTGCAATAGCCACATCATCTGCTCTGTAATAGTCCTCTACATAGAGAAAAAATATACTAGTCAAGAAAAATACAAGAGAAATAAGTGTAATCAGAGTTATTATAAGGCGTTTTTTCATAAGTACCTCTTCCTTTATTTGGTTTGAAATCTATTGTACCAAATCGCTGGCGCGATGGCTAGCCAAGGTACATTGTTCCCACTAAATTTTCTCTAATCCAAAGTTTTTCTCTTCTTTTCAAAAAAATAGTAGCGGTTTTTAAATATATGTTTTATTGTAGAGTTACCACTAACTTAACTATAAACATAAATTAAACCACCACTACTATTATGCCTATTATACTATGGATTTTCAAACTCAACAATTATATATTTCAAATTCGTGCACCTCCGA
>CAYYVJ010000037.1:3803-18447 GCA_964475115.1 uncultured Lachnospiraceae bacterium | reverse complement strand
TCCGATAATTGTATTATAGAAATATAATACAAACTTTTTTAATGCTTATGATGGAATATAAAGGTTATCATGCTACTAGAAAAGATGTTTCATCAAAGTATCGAGAATTATTTAAGTATATGTGAACAGTCCGGTAAAGATCCAGATAAAGAATTTAAAGGAACTTTTAATGTAAGGATACCAACTGAACTTCATAGAAAAGTAGCCCTTGAAGCAAGGAAACAAAGTCTAACATTAAATCAATATGTTGTAAGAGCACTTAAAAAATCTTTTTTTGATACAAAAGAAAAAGAGCATGTAATATAATACTAGTAAAAAATATTGAAAATATTAACAAAGGGGAGGCGAAGAAATTGCTTCCTCTTTGTAATTTAAAAAGATATCTTGACATATAGTAAAAAAAAGTATGATCTGTATAACAAATCATACTTTTTTTACTTTATAAGAAATGGAGTGATTACATGAAAGCACCGGAAGGAAAATACGCCTGGACAGTAACAGTGGGAGAAAAGGGACAGATTGTTATCCCTAAACAAGCTAGAGATATTTTTGATATTAAACCTGGCGATACCTTGATTTTATTGGGCGACCTAGAACGAGGAATTGCTATTCCACCTAAGAGTACATTTGAAGAGTATGCAAAGACAATTTTTCCAGATATGTAGAATGGAGGAGCTATTATGAGCAATATTATGTTTTTCTGTATTCCAGCACATGACCATACAAATCCTACCATTAATGTAGTGGCAGAATTGGTGAAACGAGGACATGGAGTAAGATATTATTCATTTCCTGACTTTAGGGAGAAGATAGAAAATGCAGGAGCAGAGTACGTATCCTGTGAAGAATATTTACCAGCAACACCAGAGGACTTAGATAAAAAGGTGGGGAAAGATTTTGCTGCACTAATTGAGATGGTTGTAGACACTACAATTAACCTGGAGCCATTAATGGAAGAAGAGATGAAATCCTTTCAACCAGATTGTATTGTCTCAGATTCGGTGTGTTTTTGGGGTAAGTTATTTGCTAAAAAATATCAGATACCTTTTGTCTGCTCCACAACGACCTTTGCTTTTAACAAGTATACTGCCAAATTAATGAAGCCGGGATTTATGGAAATAGTGCGAATGTTTACGGGGATGCCAAGAATCAATGCAAAGATGCAGATGCTTAAGGACCATGGATATCCGGTAGACAATTTTATCTCTATTATTCAGAATGATAATGATACAGACACGATTGTGTACACATCAGAAAAATTTCAACCAATGGTTGAAACCTTTTCAGATAGATATATGTTTGTGGGACCATCTGTTACAGGCGGTTATTCGAAAAATAAATCTAAGACAAAAGCTCAAATCTATATTGCGTTGGGGACCGTGCTAAATAACAATATAGAGTTTTATAAGCAGTGTGTCGAAGCTCTAAAAGAACTAGAGTGTGATGTAGTTATTTCGGCTGGTGAACGTACGGATATATCTGCAATTGGTCCTGTTCCAGAGTCATTTACGATTCTACCCCGTGTGAATCAGTTGGAGGTATTGGCAAATACAGATGTATTTATAACCCATTGTGGAATGAATAGTGTAAATGAAAGTCTTTATTATGGTGTGCCAATGGTGTTATTTCCACAACATTCTGAAGAGGCAGCAGTTGCGAATCGAGTGAAAGAATTGGGAGCAGGTATTAAGTTGAAGAAAGCCAATGCCAAAGAAATCAGGAATCTTGTGAAAGAAGTTCTTGAAGATGAAACATATGGTAAATCAGCTGAGGAAATAGGGAGCAATTTTAGAGCATGTGGCGGTGCCAATCAGGCGGCTGAATATATTAGCAAAATAATAAAAGGTAATAAAAACTAATTGACTTGAACACTGTGTCGTGAACCTTATGATTCCGATAAAGAAAAAAGAGTAAAAGATATTGCAATGTCAAGATGCTTAGTAAATTAAGCATCTTTTTTTTCTATGAAATAAAAACATGACAGTAGCAGCTTACTTGATAAAACAGTCTTAAATATGTATAATAAATTTAATAAGAGACAAGGGAGTGAGGGAGACATGGGAATTCATCTACATTATATAGAAAAAGGAAATAAACAAAATGAACCGTTACTATTACTTCATGGAAATGGGGAAGATGGGAGCTATTTTGTAAATCAAATGGAGCATTTCTCTAAATCTTACTGGGTCATTGCTCTTGATACCAGGGGACATGGGAAATCACCAAGGGGGAATGAGTTATTTACCATTCGCCAATTTGCAGAAGATTTACATAATTTTATGGAGAGACTACATATTAAGAAAGCGAATATACTTGGTTTTTCAGATGGTGGAAACATTGCTCTTATATTTGCTATGAGATATCCGGAACGAGTAAGTAAGCTTATTTTGAATGGTGCTAATCTAGATTCAAAAGGGGTAAAGCCTTGGGTTCAAGTACCTACAAATCTTGGATATGAATTAGCGAAAATTCGATCAAAAAGTAGCCCGAAAGCAAAAAAGAAGGAAGAAATGCTAGGTCTTATGGTAAATGACCCCAATATTCATCTGAAAGAATTAGGGAAAGTAAAGGCAAAGACATTAGTGATTGCTGGAACAAAGGATATGATCAAGAAAAGTCATACGCTGGAAATCTATAAAAATATAAAGAATGCTGAAATATCCATTATGAAAGGAGACCATTTTATAGCAAGTAAAAAAGCAGATTCTTTCAATGAAGTTGTGGAAAACTTTCTTTTAGAATAGAAAAATTGTGGAGGAAAACATGAAGCTTAAAAATATCTTAATCGTAGTAACTGATATTGAAAAGTCAAAAGAATTTTACCAAGAATTGTTTGGGCTACATGTCATTCGAGACTTTGGTGAAAATGTAATTTTATCGGAAGGACTTGTATTGCAGGAAAAGAGTGTCTGGAAGAAGTTGATTGAGAAGGAAGTAAGTCTCGGCGGAAATGATGGGGAGCTTTATTTTGAGGAAAATCAAATGGACAATTTTTTGGGTAAGCTAGAGGAGAGTCCTTTTGAAATAGAATATTTAACTAAATGCCAGGAGCGTGAATGGGGACAAAGAGTGCTACGTATCTATGACCCGGATAAACATGTGATTGAGATTGCTGAAACGACGGAAAGTGTAGTTCGAAGATTTTTTAAAGAAGGAATGACGGTAGAAGAAGTTGCCGAGAAAACCAGGATGCTGAGAGATGATGTGAGGAAGATGGCATTGTCGAGTGTAAACTAAAAAACGGATCGCACGAAAGTGCTAGAGTGGAGGATAACATGGAAAAAATATTGTTTTATGGTATGACTGGTGAAAAGATGTGTTTTCAACACATTTTAATGAATGCATTAGATTTGAGTGCATCTGGTAAAGAAGTAAAGATCATTTTTGAAGGGGCATCTGTTAAACTAGTGTCCTTGTTTGAAGAAGAAAGAAACCCGCTATATACCAAGGCTAAGAACGCCGGTATGTTAGCGGGAGTATGTCTTGCTTGTTCAAAGGTCTTAGGTGTTTATGAAGAGAATTTAAAATCTGGGCTTACTATGCTTGAAGATATGTCTGGTCATGCAGGCATGAAACAATATATTGATGATGGATATCATGTAATTAGTATGTAATGTTTTCTGAACTTTAATCCCTCGTAAATAGCGTTGGCATGGTTTGCAGATTACTATTTATGTGTCCTTGCTGTCGGTAGTTTCTTGGTGACATCTTGCAGAACTTATTAAAAACACGGTTGAATTGAGAAAAACTTGTAAAGCCGCATTGCTCAGCAATTTCTGTTATCTTTATATCTGTATAAAGTAAAAGTTGTTGAGCATTTTTTGTTCTGGTCATCTGTATGTAGTTTATTAAAGTAAAACCAGTAACCTTTTTAAATAAGTGTGATAAATAATAGGCACTTAAAAAAAACTCTTGCGCCAACATATCTAAAGATAGATCTTCGCTAAAATGGTTGTGGATATAGGATGCAACGGCATATATCTTCGAGGTAGTAGTATTCGTGCTTTCTGGCTCATAAATATTATTCTTACTATACTTGTATAGGGTACATAGGTATTCCGTAAATTTATTATGAATAAGTAAAGTGTTAATTGGATTTTTCGATTTTGAAATAGTAAAAATTTCATTAAGGAAATTATTAATGACTTCTTGTTCCTTTAGATCAAAGCGATAGATAGGAACGGGTTTCTCAAAGATACTCATAACTTGATTGAATTGCTCATTTAATAGATCAATAAGGATAGGGATATTAAATTGAATAATCAAACGTTTCCTTGGTGGTCCCTCTGGGTATTCTGATTTGTGTAATATATAAGGTTTTAGACAAACAATGTCATATAATTTTATGTCATAGAGATTACCTTCAATAATATGATTAGCATCAGGGTCAAGTAAAATGTGCATCTCATAAAAGGGATGAAAATGCTGAAATTCCATATTGATATCATAGGAACGTTCATCATAATCAAAAAAGTAATATAAACTATCAGAAGGGTTCCCGATTTCTACCAGATATTCTTTTTCGTATAAGAATTTATTTAGTGACATGAGACAGAACCTCTTTCCTTTTTTCTTTAATATAACATCTGAAAACAAAATATGCAATATAATATTGAGTATTGGGCAAATAATGAATAGAATCGACTAATATAAGTTGCTATTATAGGTATACAAGGTTATAAAATTATTGGAGTGTAGGAAGGAAAAGAAAATATGGAGAGTAGACAATTCAGTCCCTTGCTAAGTAATCTAAATCTTGATAAAGAGGCTATAATGGAATTAACAAAAGTAAAATTAGAGTTGTTGATTCATGGATTTAAAGAAACTCTTTATGAAGATGATGAAACCTTTTTTGAGATAATGAAGAAAAATAGTTTGGCTGGAGATGATTTATCACGCTATAAGCATTGGGAATGGCCACAAGGCGTTGGCTTATTTGGATTTTGGAAAATGTTTGAGAAAACTCAGAATCCTGAATATTTAGAGATTTTAGTAAAATATTATGAAGAACAATTTGTAGTAGGATTACCAACTAAAAATGTCAATACTTCAGCCCCTTTGCTGACCTTGGCTTATCTTTATGAATATACAAAAGATGATGTATACAAGGATGTTTGCATTGAATGGGCGGATTGGTTAGTGAAGGATCTTCCAAAGACCAAAGAAGGAGGTTTCCAGCATTTAACAAGTGATACCTTAAATGAAGAGGAGCTCTGGGTAGATACACTTTTTATGACCGTGTTGTTTTTAGCGAAGATTGGTAAAGTCTTAGATAGAAATGATTGGATAGATGAAGCAAAGTATCAAATGCTATTACATATCAAATATCTTACCGATAGAGAGACCGGTCTGTGGTATCATGGCTGGACATTTAACGGAAGTCATAATTTTGTGGAAGCCTTATGGGGAAGAGGCAACTGTTGGATTACCGTGGCCATTCCTGAGTTTTTGAGTATCGTATCCTGTGAGCCAAGTATGAAGAAATTTCTTGTTGAAACGTTAATTAGACAGATTGAAGCAATGGAAACTTATCAAGACCCATCAGGTATGTGGCATACATTACTAGATGATCCAACTTCTTATTTGGAAGCAAGTGCTACTTGTGGAATTGCATTTGGTATTTTAAAAGCAGTAAATATGGGATTGATTGATGAAAAGTATGCAGTATGTGCAAATAAGTCAATTCTTCCAATTCTTGACTTGATCGATGAAGAAGGACATGTTGAACAAGTTTCCTATGGAACCTATATGGGAAGAGAAAGCAAAGAATATTATAAAAATGTAGAAATTCGAACCATGCCATATGGTCAAGCAATGGCAATGTTATTTTTATTTGAATTTCTAAATTAGGGAGGATTTTACATGGAGAAGAAATTAATTATTTTTATTGATAGTGGAGATACCATAATTGATGAGTCAACAGAGATAAGAGATGAACATGGAATTGTTACTCATGCTGAAATGATTCCAGGCGCAAGAAACATGTTAGAAACATTATATAAAGAGGGTTACACCATTGCTATGGTAGCGGATGGAGAAGAGCAATCCTTTACCAATGTTTATATTGAGAATGGTCTAGGACATTGCTTTAAGACAAGAACGATTTCAGAAATTGTTGGAGAACAGAAGCCATCTAAGAAAATGTTTGATGATGCGATGGAAAAAAATAATCTAACAGAAAAAGATAAAAATAGAATTGTTATGATAGGAAATAATGTAAAAAAAGATATATTAGGTGCAAATCAATATGGAATTACATCCATTTTAATTGATTGGTCTACAAGATATGATATGAATCCGAATGGTGAAGAACAAGTTCCGGATTATATTATACATCAGCCGGAAGAACTACTACCTTTAATTGAAAAGTTAAATTCAAGTTTGTAGAGGATAACAGTATGAGCCAAAGAGAAGTTACCATTGAGAAACGAATTGAAATATGGCTAGATGAGTTTAAAAATCATTTTTATGTACCTCTAGAAGAGGTTGCTTTTGAAGTTCATTTTACAAAAGAGATGTTAACCTATAGTGAGGCTATTAAAAGAGAGTTTCACCCTATTCAAGTGGGTATGGAATGGGGTGAAAAGTGGGAATACGGTTGGTTTCGGACTAGCATTCAGTTGCCAAGTCAGGCAAAAGATAAATCCATTTATTTCATGCCAGGAATTGGCGGAGAAATGCTTGTCTATGTAAATGGTGTGGAAGCAGGCTCTGTAGACCTACAGCATGATGGAATTATGCTTACACAGAATGGGAATGAAGGGGATAGCTATACAATCGTTATGGAAAGCTATGCAGGTCACGGCCCTAGGTTAGAACATGCAGGGCCTGCTGTTCCAGAACGTGTGGTTATACCGGAACCACCTAAATATCAAGTGAGGGTTAAAGCTTCAAGTTTTGGAATTTGGAACAAGGATGTATTTGATTTGTACATGGATGCGGACACATTGTACAAATTATACTTATCCTTAGAATCGAAATCTTTAAGGAGGCAGAAAATCAAAGAAGGTCTTTATGAATTCACGAAGATCATTGATTTTGAGTTGCCAAAAGAAGATAGGTTTCCATATAAAAAAGCAAAAGAAGTTTTAGCCCCTTTATTATTATGTACAAATGGTTCTACTGCGCCCCTACTTACTATATTTGGTCAGTCACACCTAGACTTGGCATGGAAGTGGCCATGGGCAGAGACACGAAGAAAATGTGGAAGAACCTTATCGACTCAATTAGCATTTATGGACGAGTACGAAGATTACAAGTTTCTATTATGTGAACCAGTAATTACAGAAAGTATAAAGAAAGATTATCCTGATATTTATGAAAGAATTATAGATAAGTTTGTAGATGGTCAGGTTATTCCGGAAGGTGGTATGTGGGTAGAACCAGATACGAATATTCCAAGTGGAGAAAGTCTGATTCGACAATGCACCTTTGGAAGACAGTGGTTTTTAGAAGAGTTTGGAATCGAAACAAAGCTAGTATGGCTTCCCGATTGTTTTGGGTTTTCAGGACAACTACCTCAGATTATGGTTGGTTGCAAGATGCAGTATTTTTCAACTCAAAAGATTTCTAGAGCGTTAAAGGGGCATGAGAGATTTCCTTATAATAATTTCTATTGGGAAGGAATTGATGGAAGTCGTATATTAACTCATTTCTTTAAAAAGAATAATTCAAGATATGATCCGTATCAGTTAAATGAAAGATGGAAAGAAGATAGAGTTCAAGAAGAAAACATAGAGACCTTCTTATTCCCCTTTGGATATGGAGATGGTGGTGGTGGCGCAACAAGGGATATGTTAGAGTCTGTTAAGAGGACAAAGGATCTGGAAGGTGCACCACGTACTAGGATGGAAAGTCCTATAGAATTCTTTGAGCGTTTAGAAAAAACCCAGGTGAGAAATTTTTATGTGGGTGAGATTTACTTGCCTTGGCATAGAGGAACTTATACAGCAGAAAGTAAGATAAAAAAAGCAAATCGAAAGGCAGAATTTGCCGTAAGAGACTTAGAATTTATTCTAAGTCTATGTTGCGTTTCTTATCCAGGGATAATGCAAAATCAGGACTATGATAAAAAAGTAAGGGAACTTTGGGAAATTCTCTTGTTTAATCAATTCCATGATATTATTGCTGGAACTTCCATTACTAGAGTTCACCAGGAAGCGCTAGAGGATTTGACCTATGTAATAGAAGAAGCGATAAAGATAAAACATTTATTACTTAATGATATGGAAGGAAATAGAAAGGGCATTTCTGTTATCAATACATTATCGTGGAATAGAAAAGAGCTGGTATTATTGCCAGAATCCTTGGAAAATCCATGTAATGATAAAGGAGAAGAGCTAGCAGTTCATATAGGTAAAGAAGGAAGATATTGTATGGTTTCCCTTCCTTCCCTTGGTGCTACTACGATTTACGATAAAGAAGGCAATCCATCTACTAGAGTAGAACATCCTGTGAAAGCAAGGGATTTATCTTTAGAGAATTCAAAACTTAGAGTTGAGTTTGATTCTTGTGGACAGATTGTTCGCATATTCCATAAGGAATCCCAGATTGAATTTGCAGAGTCAGTATGTAATAAATTTAGAATGTTTAAAGATGTAAATATAGAATATGATGCATGGGAACTCAGTCCATATTATGAAGAGATGGAAATAGAACTTGAGGATATGGCCCATATAGAAGTGATAGAAGAATCTGGGCTCTTTGCAACCATCAGAATCACAAAAAATCTTCATAATTCTTCCTTGGTGCAAGACATAACGATGTATGCAGACAGCAATCGTGTTGATTTTAAGACAAAGATTGATTGGAGAGAAACTCATAAATTATTAAAAGTAGAATTTCCAATAGCAATCCATAGCCAGGAAGCGTATGAAGAAATCCAATTTGGATATGTTAAAAGACCGACTCATAAGTCGAAAAATTCTGATGCAGATAGATTTGAAGTATGCAATCACAAATATACGGCCCTCAGTGAAGCAAATAGGACCTTTGCAGTACTTAATGATTGCAAATATGGGGTTAGTAGCAATAAGAATGTCATAGCCTTAACATTACTCCGTGCGCCTGTTATTCCGGATATGCATTCTGATAAAGGACTGCATGAATTTACCTATTCAATTTATTTAGATGACTGTAACTTCTATGCAAGTGATGTGGTAAGACAAGGATACCAATTGAATGTACCAGTTACAGTAATAAAGAAGGGTATCGGTAATTTTTCCTTTTTGGAATTAACAAATAAAGATATTATAGTAGAAACTATAAAGTTGGCAGATGATAAATCAAAAGATATTATAGTTAGGCTCTATGAATCGAAAGGTGGACATTGTTCCTGTATTATGAAGTGTGACTTTGATTTTAAAACTGCCTTTGAAGTGAGCATGGTCGAAACCATAGAAGAGAATTCTGTGGATTGTACAAGTATGGAATTATCATTTAAACCATTTGAGATTAAAACCATACGAATAATACAATAAGTAATTTGGATTTACAGATTCTTTACTGAAAATATGCACAAAACATACAATTAAAAACTTTGCAAAATATACAGAATGTTTACAAGAAACGCAAAATATACAATATATATTGTGAGATTTAGCAAACCATGCGTAGATTTTGAAAAGTAATATTGTTATCATAATATTGATAGTAAATCAGTTTATAAAATGTCCATTAAAAGGAGGAAGTATTTATGAAAAAGCGTTTTGCTGTATTGTTATGTTTGTTAGTATTTGCACTCATATTTACTGGTTGTGGTCAAAGTGGTGGCAACCAAGCTACGACAACGGCGGCGACAGAAACAACTACTGCTGTTGCGGAACCAGGTGTAGTTGAAGGGGATGAACTTGCAGAAGCTCCAATGTTAGCGGATAAAGTATCTAGTGGAGACCTACCAGTTGTAGTAGATCGTATGCCAGTGGCAGAAGATATAATGGTAGAGCCAGTAGCTAGTATAGGTACATATGGTGGTTCACTTAATCGTACAATGTCTTCAGCAGGAAGTAAATCATGGGGTACAGGTAAGATTATAGAAGAAGGCTTATTCCGTTTTAAAGAAGATGGAACAGTTGAACCTAACGTAGCAAAAGGTTATGAAGTAAATGAAGATGCTACTCTATATACAATTTATTTAAGAGAAGGAATGAAATGGTCTGATGGTGAAGACTTTAACACAGATGATGTTGTATTTTTCTATAACCATATGTGTTTAAATGAGACGTTTGGTAAAGCACTTTGGGATTGTTTTAAAGCAGAAGATGGAAGTGTAGCTAAAATTGAAAAAGTAGATGACTATACATTTACCGTGGCTTTTGAAGTTCCAAGAGGAAACTTTATAGAGAATGTTGCAATCAATGCAAAGTGGTTATATGCACCAGAACATTATCATAGAGAAATTCTTGCTGAGTTTATCGGCGCAGAAGAAGCAGAAAAACTTGCTATAGAAAGAGGATTTGCTGATGCTGCTACAATGGGACAATATACAGGATATTATTTCTGGAATGTTCCTGGATTGCCAACATTAAATCCTTATATACTATCTGAAGAAGCAGGAAAAGGTGACGTAACTGGTTCATACTTTGAATTTGTTCGTAATCCATATTATTGGAAAACAGATAGCGAAGGAAACCAACTTCCTTATATGGATAAAGTTGCTTATACTTTAGTTTCATCTGAAGGTGATCAAGAATTATTAAACCTATTAGATGGCACATCTGATATAATGACAGTAGGAATGGCAGATATTGCAACCGTTCAAGATTCTGGTACAATTAATATAAATGCATGGGTTTCAGCTGCATGGAGTGATATGGCTTCACAGTTGCAATTAAATCAAACAGTAGATGACATGCAAAAGAGAGAATTATTCCAAAATAAAGATTTCCGTCAAGCGCTTTCTATAGCTGTTGACAGAACAGAAGTAGCAGCTCTTCTTACAGAAGGTTGGGTAAATGGAGCACAAGCTGCACCTCAAGAAGGTATGCAAGGATATGATCCAAGCTGGACAAGTAAATGGACAGATCATGATGTGGCTCAGGCTAAGTCATTATTAGAAGGAATTGGTTTAGTAATGGGTTCTGATGGATTCTATGATTTTGCAGACGGAACAGATCTGACTATTAATATAACAGGATTTACATCTTCTGGAGCAAATGAATCTTATGCTGTATTGGAAACTTATTTTAAAGCAGCAGGGATTAAGACTACATTTAGAGACTATGAAAGAGCTACCTTGGATAATGATTTATTATCAAATAATTATGAATGTATTTTAGGACCAGTTTCACCTGCATCTACAGTAAATATTATACTTAGACCAGATACCTTAGTACCAGTTAGAAACTTTGCAGCTTGGTATGGTCAAGTAGGTGAATGGTATTCATCAAATGGTGCATCAGGAGTGGAACCAACAGGAGATTTATTAGAATTATGTAACTTGTATGATCAATTGAAATCAGCAGTTGATTTAGGGCAACAATATGAAATCGCTCAGAAAATGCTTGCTTTACATAAAGAAAATACTTGGATTATCGGTTATGTTGGAACAGCGCCTACCTATCATGCAGTAAATATGAGAATTCATAATTTCCCAGAACTTTCTATCTGGTGTGATGAGTTCCGTGATTTAGGTATTGCACACATTCAAACATGGTACATCGCTGAATAATTTAGATTAAATATGTGTTAGAAATATGTGGAAGGCAACTCCGGTTGCTTTCCGCAATTAATAAACAAAGCAAGTTCTGCTTAGTGGAAGGAAAGGTAACTTATGGTAAAATATATCCTTAAGAGAATTACATTATTTATTCCTACTTTAATACTTATCTCTCTTGTAATTTTCTTTGTAATTCAGCTACCACCGGGGGACTATGTAGATAGTTTAATATCTGCAAGAACAGCAGAAGGTGAAATATTTACAATGGAAGAGATTGCTCATTGGAGAGATTACTATGGGCTAGATAATCCTTGGTATGTCCAATACGCTGAATGGGTAGCTGGAATCGTTACAAAAGGCGACTTTGGATATTCTTTCATATATGGCCAACCAGTTTGGGATGTTATATCTAGAACGGTAGGAATGACCATTATATTAACTTTTATTATTACAATATTTCAATATGGAATTTCTATTCCGATTGCGATATATAGCTCCACTCATCAATACTCAATTGGAGATTATATATTTTCCTTTTTTGGATTTTTTGGTCAGGCGGTGCCAAACTTTCTTCTTGCCATTATCCTTATGTATTGGTCCTTTCAAGCAACGGGAAGTGCGAATCTAGGCTTGTATTCAACAGACATGCTTCAAAACGGAATCAATATACATAATTTTGGTGAATTTTTGCAACGTTTAATAATACCGATTATCGTAATTGGTACAGCTAGTACATGCGGAATTATTAGAACAGTTCGTGCACAGATGTTAGACGAGCAATCAAAACAATATGTTTTAGCAGCGAGATCAAAAGGTGTTTCAGAAAGAACGATTATCTATAAATATTGCTTACGTGCTGCCATGAATCCAGTAGTATCAGGTATTGGCGGTATGTTATCTCATTTATTTTCAGGTTCTACTGTTACAGCAATGGTATTAAATCTTCAAATTTTGGGTCCAGAATTACTAAAAGCTTTAAAATCTCAAGACATGTACTTGGCTGGAACAATTGTTATGGTTCAAGCATTCTTGGTTGTTGTAGGAACATTATTGTCTGATGTTATGTTAGCTTGGTTAGACCCAAGAATCAGATATACAGCGGGGAGGGATTAACAGATGGTTTTTGGAAAGAAAAGAAAAAAAGATAAAAACAAAAATGAATCCTATTACCTAGCTTCCCAATGGACACTTATGGCTAGAAAATTAAGAAAACATAAACTAGCTAAAATGAGTCTTTGGATTCTTGGTTTCTTATATTTAGGCGTTATATTTGCAGGTTTTATAGCACCATACGGTTTAGAAGATTATGATAAGTTATATCAAAACACGTCTCCTACAGGTATACATTTATTTCACGAAGGCGACTTTGTTGGACCATTTGTATATTCTTTGAAAAAATATAATAATCCAGAAACCTTTCGTGTAGAGGTTACAGAAGATACTTCAGAATATTACAAGCTTAAATTTTTTGTTAAGGGAGTAGAATATAAAATATTAGGCCTAATTGAATCTGATATTCATTTGTTTGGAACAGAGGCGGGTTCGAATGGAAGTTTAAATGGAAAAGTTATGCTATTTGGTTCAGATCAATTAGGTCGAGATATCTTTTCGAGAATTTTATATGGAAGTCAAATATCTTTAACCATACCATTTGCCAGTGCAGCCATTAGTTTTGTGCTTGGTATAACCATAGGTAGTATATCAGGATATTTTGGCGGAGTAATTGATAATATTATACAACGTATTATAGAAGTTTTAGGAGCAATCCCTAGTATTCCATTGTGGATGGCTATGTCTGCTGCTATTCCAGCGGGACTTTCAACAGTAAAAATGTATTTGCTAATCACAGTTATTCTTTCCTTAATTAACTGGTGTGGAATTGCCAGAGTCGTTCGTGGTAAATTTATGTCATTAAAGAATGAAGACTTTGTTATGGCAGCAAGAATTGCTGGCGTAAATGATGCGATTATCATTGCGAAGCATTTAGTTCCAGGTTTCTTGAGTTATTTGATTGTTAGTATTACACTGAGTATACCATCTAGTATTATTGGTGAAACATCCATGAGTTTCCTTGGTCTAGGAATTCGCTCACCGGCTACAAGTTGGGGTGTTTTACTAGATGAAACGAAAAATATAGCAAACTTCTCACAATATCCATGGAAGATGATACCTTTACTTTTTGTTATTATTGCAGTTCTTGCATTTAACTTCCTAGGTGATGGCTTACGTGATGCGGCAGATCCATACAAGTAAACAGAGAGGCAGTGTTGAGAAAATATGAAAAATGAAAACATCATTGAAGTAAAAGACTTCAAGGTTAATATAAAAACAGATGAAGGTACTATCACTGCTGTACGTGGTATTGACTTTGCAATAAAAAAGGGTGAAACTCTTGGTTTGGTAGGAGAATCTGGATGCGGAAAGAGTCTTACTAGTAAAGCAATATTAGGAATCAATGACAAAATATGTGAACCAGCAGGAAATATATTTTTTGAGTCTGATATGCATGGAGTAATTGACCTTATCAGCCTAAATCCAAAAGGTAAAGATATTAGAAGTATTCGTGGGAAAGAGATATCTATGATCTTTCAGGAGCCAATGGTTTCTTTTTCTCCTATGTATACCATTGGTAATCAGATTAATGAATGTACAAGATTACACATTACCAAAGATAAAGTGAAATCAAAAGAGCTTTCAATGGAAATGATGCGTAAAGTAGGAATCGCAAATGTGGAGAAGAGATACAACCAATATCCACATGAGTTTTCTGGTGGTATGCTTCAAAGAGCCCTTATCGCAATGGCTCTTGTGTGTAAGCCAAAACTTTTGCTGGCAGACGAACCGACTACTGCACTAGATGTAACCATTCAAGCGCAAATATTGGAATTAATGAAGGAATTACAAAAAGAGCTTAACATGTCTATTTTATTCATTACTCATGATTTAGGTACAGTAGCTAAAATGTGTGATAGAGTGGCAGTTATGTAT
>CAYYVJ010000037.1:0-3703 GCA_964475115.1 uncultured Lachnospiraceae bacterium | reverse complement strand
AATGAACATGAAATAAGCTGTTTTGCTTGCACAGGAGGTAACTAATATGGCAGAGGATTATATTTTACAAGTTAAGAACATCCATAAAACATTTACCTCGAAAAATGTAGCTGTAAAAGCAGTATCAGATGTTAGTTTTAATGTTAAAAAAGGTGAAACCATAGGTATAGTAGGTGAATCAGGATGTGGAAAAACTACACTCGGTCGTTGTATTGTAAAAGGAATTAACGCAACTGAGGGGGAGGTCTTGTATAAGGCGCTAGACGGAAAAGAATATGATTTTATCAATATAGATAAGAAAACCATGAAATCTATCCGTAAAGAAATCCAGATGATATTTCAGGACCCATACTCTTCACTTGATCCGAGAATGACAGTTTTAGACATTATAAAAGAACCACTAAAAGCTAACTTTCCTAGAATGCCAAAATCTGAAATGGATGAAATGGTAAAGGATATAGCTGCAAAAGTAGGTTTGAACACTGCATATTTAATGAGATACCCCCATGCATTCTCGGGTGGTCAAAGACAGCGTATCGGTATTGCAAGGGCCCTTATACTAAAGCCTCAAGTTATCGTTTGTGACGAAGCGGTTTCAGCACTTGACGTATCGATCCAGGCACAGGTAATCAATTTGCTTCGTGATTTGCAAAAAGAGATGCAATTAACCTATCTATTTATTAGCCATGATTTATCTGTAGTAGAACATATTTCAGATAAAGTAGGTGTAATGTATCTGGGTAAAATGGTAGAGTTTGCAGACACAGAAAAGATGTTTCAAAAACCAATGCATCCTTATACAGAAGCCTTATTATCGGCAGTACCAGTTGCAGATCCTAGAATCCAAATGGAACGTATTCCTCTAAAAGGAGAAATACCTAATCCAGCTAATCCACCTAGTGGTTGCTATTTCCACGAAAGATGTAGATTCTGTATTGATAAATGTAAAGTCGATGAACCAGAGCTAGAAGAAATGCCAGATGGAAGATCAGTAGCTTGCCATCGAGCAAAAGAGTTAGATCTGAAAGGATTTACATACGAAAGTTAAAAATTTGTGTTTACTATATAAAAGGAGATTGCTGTTTTGGCAATCTCCTTTGCGTTTCCTAACTTTTGCTTCTATAGTCCCGATCACTTGCTAAAGCTCTAAGTGAAATCACATGCTCAAAACAAGTAGAATCAGTAAAGTATACGGTAAAGCAATTTGGATTTTTTGACTCGCTTCCAAACATTCCGTCAGAAAAATCATGTGTTCCAAAAGCTTCTCCAGCACTAATTGCGTAAGCTCCTTTAGAGGCTACTACAGTACCTTCCTTGCTAATAATACTTCCACCTGCATTTCCAAATATAGTAAAGGCATCATTTCTTATAATAGAGTTTGCATCAAAAGACAATTCTACACGTAGTGGTGCTCGATCAATGCCATCTATTTTGATATGTACGTCTACTCCATCCTTAACTTCTTTTACCTTTATCTTAAAATCAAGGTTTGGTCCATATATTTTATCACGCTTTCCGTGATCCATTTCCCACCAATCGTTGCTAGCCTGACTTTCTTTAAAAGGTAAGTAATACCAACCCGTCATAGTCTGAGTCAGTTCATAGCCATCCTTTGTAGGAGATAACTGCTGTGGCACAAAGGCTCTATGCTCGCAGAAAGAGCCACCGATTTTCATTCCCATAGTCAAGTCTCCGTGTGTAAAATATAGAAAAGAAGAACTTCCATTTACAAGTGAACAAGAATAGTCTTTATTTCGCATTCGAACCAGGCTAGATTCTTTAAAATATTTATGATAGGTATCTGGCATATTACTTTCTTCGTACTCAAAAGTAAATAATTCTGGTTGATTCATAAAATGAATAAGGCAATCCATAGCTGCTAGGTTGTGCTTATTTACATAGTCCATAATCTTGTTAGCTGCTTGCATAAAGGTTTCATTCTTTAATTTATAGCCTAAGTATAAGTATTCCATATAATAATCTTTTGGATATACTTTTTTGCCTCTATCTTGTCTCGTAGAGTTGTTTGTAAAAATACTTCCATCTGGCTCAATATAATTTAACATCATATATAGATTGCGCGTAGCAAATTCTAAGTAGGAATCGTCTCCCGATGCAGCAGCCATCATAATCATAGCATCATTACAAATACGATTATAATTACCTGCAGAACGTTCCGCATATTCTCCATCATCTGTACTATCGATTCCTTCTTTTAAATACACTTGGGCATGGTCTGCAAAAGAAGCCTCATCAAACATTTTAGCGCAAATCAATAAAATAGATGCAATGGCCCATCTATGATTTGGTGTATGGAACCCGCCATTTATCATAGCTTTTGCCCCGCGATAAATAATGTCTTTCATAATTCCTGAAATGCTAGTAGCATATTCCTTTAACTTTTCATTTCCTTGATTTTTTTCTTCAGTCTCATAAAATCCAACAGTTAAATATTGATAACTTGGAATCAAGCGCTTCAAGCAAAAGGCTGTATCAGGCGCTGAATAAAAGTTACAATTAATTAAATCAAAGAAACCATTTTCCCTCTGAGAAGCAGTTATATACTTAAGTCCCATCAATACTCGCTTATAGACTGTTTCATCTCCATAATATCTACTATTCTCGTGAAAGAGCCCTGCAATCATTGTAGTCACACGATAAATCGCAAATTTAGGTTCTACTAAGCCGTTTCCATCCCTAAACCCACCATAATGTAACCCTGCCTCTGAATTTAAGATTTGAATATCTAAGGAACGCATAATACGATAATCTGTATCTAAAAGAATTTTTTCATAATGTTTTTTCATGATATCTCCTTTGTAGTTAGGGCATTTTTTAATGACTTTATTAAAGATATTATACCATTTTAGAGGGTGGATGTACAAGGGAAACGAGGCTTTCAAATAGACTTGTTAGATGTTATACTGTAGGAAAGAGTGCACAAAAGAAGAGAGGGTTATAGTGGGTGAATATAAATGAAGGGTAATATGAAAGAACTAATGCAAGAAGGTTTTGAAACGGCTTTTATAGATCGATATACAAGTTCAGCTTTAGCATTTAAGCCTCAATTTATTTCTAATAATTATAAAGAAGGCAGAAAAGTATTAGTTTCTATAGAGGAAGAACTTTTACGCTGCGATGAATTTTTTATTAGTGTAGCATTCATAACAATGAGTGGTATTACTCCGCTTCTACAGACTTTGAAGGAGTTGGAAGAAAGAGGAATACCAGGAAAAATACTGACAACAGATTATTTGAACTTTAGTGCTCCAGAAGCATTGTGCAAGTTAGCTGAACTAAAAAATATAGAATTGAAAATGTATTGCGTGAAAGAAGCTGGCGAAGGCTTCCACACAAAGGGATATATTTTCAGGGAAGAGGAAATTTATAAAATCATAGTAGGTAGTTCAAATGTAACACTAGGTGCACTAACAAAAAATAAAGAATGGAATACTAAGATTGTTTCAACGGAAGAAGGGGAATATACAAATCATATTATTGGTGAATTTAAAGATTTGTGGAATTCAAAATCAGCAAAAGATTTTGACGAAATTATTGATCAATACACTACAAATTATGAATTAATTAAGAGACAAAGAGCTATTGCAAAACTCGATGAAGTTCCTTCAATAGAAAAATATAAATTACGACCTAATAAGATGCAAGTTGAATTTGTAAGTAATCTTCAGAAATTGAGAAGTTC
>CAYYVJ010000036.1:0-18779 GCA_964475115.1 uncultured Lachnospiraceae bacterium | reverse complement strand
AGATTAATAGAATAAAAATCGGTAGGTGAGGCTACTGTAGGAATAAGGGTTGCTGCCGCAAAATAGTGGAGACACTATGAGAGGGTCAACAGTTTATGTCGAAAAACAAGGCATAAAATAATGCGATTTCATCGTCCTACAAAGTTAAAGCTTGAACGGTGATATTATGAGGATTTATTTCTCCTGCCATCATTTATGCTTTGGCAGGTTTTTTTATTCCTATTTTAGAGCAAAATAGAAGCGAGGTGAGGAAAATGGAATCAGGAAGTAGTAGTGACATGAAATCGAAAGAGCGAGGTATTAAGAAAATGGAATGGATTATAGCTTCCGTCCATTTTCTAAACTAAAAATAAAAAATTTTTATTCAATACGATTGCCTTCTATTTCATGTCTTACTTCCATTTATTAGATGGATTTTTATCGAAATTAAAATAAAGGAGACTAAGATAATGAAAAAGAATAATAAGAGAGTTATGAATGAAGAAGTGTTCTTCCAAGAAACCAATACGTCTCGCAATGGATTAGATGAGGCTATGGTTGAGGTAATGAGAGAGAAATTTGGTAATAATGAAATAACTTACAAAAAAAAGGATTCATTATTAAAAAAGTGCTTTGATGCTTTTGTTGACCCCTTTACCATTGTATTGCTTGTACTAGCAGCAATCTCTGCCGGAACGGATATTATATTTGTAACAGCTGAAAACAGGGATATTACAGCTGTAGTAATTGTTTTAACAATGGTATTTATAAGTGGAACCCTTAAATTTGTCCAAGAGTTACGTTCAGGTAATGCGGCTGAAAAGTTAGAAGCTATGGTAAATACCACAACAGCTGTTGAGCGTCAAGGCAAAGGTAAGATAGAGATACCATTATCAGAAGTAGTTTGTGGTGATATCGTCCATCTTGCAGCTGGTGATATGATTCCAGCCGATATAAAGATTTTGTCTGCAAAAGACTTATTTATTAGTCAATCAGCACTTACTGGTGAAAGTGAAGGAATAGAGAAGATGCCTTACAGGGACGAAAAGGTTCAATATAAAGACCCTATTGAAATCCCCAATTTAGCATTTATGGGAACGAATGTGATTAGCGGGGCAGCAGTTGGTGTGGTTCTTGCAACTGGTAATGAAACTATGTTTGGTTCTATAGCACAATCAATAACGGAAGCAAAAGTTGTTACAAACTTTGAAAAAGGTGTCAAATCAGTTTCGTGGTTGCTAATCCGTTTCATGATGATTATGTCGCCAGTGGTTCTATTTGTAAATGGATTTACAAAGGGAGATTGGATGGAGGCATTCTTATTTGCCTTGTCTATAGCAGTTGGATTAACACCAGAAATGTTACCCATGATTGTCACCACAAATCTTGCAAAAGGTACTGTAAGAATGGCAAAAAAGAAAACCGTTGTGAAGAATATAAATTCTATTCAAAACTTTGGAGCAATGGATATTCTTTGTACTGATAAAACTGGAACTCTAACTCAAGACAATGTTGTTTTAGAGTATCATCTGAATATTCATGGAAAAGAAGATGATCGGGTACTACGCCACGGTTTTCTTAATAGTTATTATCAAACTGGATTAAAAAATCTTATGGATGTTGCCATACTAAATTATGGATCAAAAACAGGATTTCAATCTCTTACTAATGAATACACAAAAGTAGATGAAATTCCATTCGATTTCAATCGAAGACGAATGAGCGTGGTGATCAAAGATTCTAATGGAAAAACCCAATTAATAACCAAGGGTGCAGTAGAAGAGATGTTGAGTATTAGCTCCTATGCTGAATATAATGGTTATGTAGAAGAATTAACATTTACAATTAAAAATGAAATTATAAAAACAGTGGAAAGATTAAACAGTGAGGGTATGCGTGTTATTGCCATTGCACAAAAAACCAATCCTTCTGTAGAAGGTGTTTTCTCAGTGCAAGATGAATCAGAGATGGTTCTTATGGGATACCTTGCTTTCCTTGATCCACCTAAAGAAACTACTGCAGAAGCAATCCGAGCATTAAAAGAATATGGTGTAGAAGTAAAGGTTTTAACTGGGGATAATGAGGTTGTTACAAAAAGTATTTGTCACCAAGTGGGGATATCAGTTGATAACCTACTCTTGGGAACAGATGTTGAAAAATTAGATGAGCAAGCACTGGGAAAAGCAGTAGAAGAAACAAATATATTTGCTAAATTATCTCCACAGCAAAAAGTTAGGATAGTGGAGGCTTTAAGAAAGAATGGACATACAGTAGGTTTCTTAGGGGATGGTATCAATGATGCTGCTGCTATGAAAGAATCTGATGTTGGAATTTCGGTGGATACTGCTGTAGATATTGCAAAAGAATCAGCTGATATTATTTTACTTGAAAAAGATCTTATGGTCTTGGAAGAGGGGATAATTGAGGGAAGAAAAACCTTTGGAAATATTATCAAATATATAAAGATGACTGCTAGTTCCAATTTTGGAAATATGTTCTCTGTGTTGGTAGCAAGTGCCTTTCTACCCTTTTTACCCATGCTGCCACTTCAAATTTTAGTATTAAACCTTATTTATGATATTTCATGTATTTCTATTCCTTGGGATAATATTGATGAAGAATATCTTAAGAAACCTAGAAAGTGGGATTCATCTTCTATTGGAAAATTTATGATTTGGTTTGGTCCAACAAGTTCCATATTTGATATTATCACTTACTTACTATTGTTTTTCGTAATATGCCCTGCTATTTTAGGTGGTCATTATGGAGCTTCAGGTATTGATAAGGCCATATTTATAGCATTGTTCAATGCAGGATGGTTTGTGGAATCTTTATGGACACAAACACTTGTTATCCATTTAATCAGAACACCTAAAATACCGTTTATTCAAAGTAGAGCATCATGGTCCGTGACTTTAATTACTGCGCTTGCACTTGTGGTAGGCACCATTATTCCATATACAGGTCTTGGTTTGAATCTTAAAATGTACCCAATTTCTGGACTATATTATCCATGGTTAGTTGGGATTGTTTTAGGTTATATGATTTTAGTTTCAGTAATCAAAAAGGTTTACATTCAAAAGTATGAAGAATTACTATAATAGTGGATTTATCTATAAAATATTGGAATGACTATCCACTTCGTTAAATATATATTAGTAATAGATGTTTGATGGAGTGTGTCATGCAAGAGCATTTGAAGAAGATACTAAAATATAAAGGCATAATATTTACCCTACTTTTATTTGTGGCAGCTTATTTTTCTGGAACTAGACTTGCAGTTTTGACAAATGCAAATATTGAGACAAAGGAAAACTGGGGGCTTGGATTCCCCACAGAAGGGCAACCGCCTACAGCAAATGCAACAGCAGATGAGTTGAAACAATATGATACCTATTATATTGGAGATATAAATGAGAAGGTAATCTATTTGACTTTTGATGCAGGATATGAGAATGGTTATACAGCTACAATTCTTGATGCATTAAAGAAACACAATGTTCCATCTACCTTTTTTCTAGTTGGAAACTATATAAATACAAGTCCAGATCTAGTGAAACGAATGGTAGAAGAGGGACATCAAGTGGCAAACCATACATATTCTCATCCTAGTATGTCTAGTATGTCTTCTGTGGAATCTTTTCAAAAGCAATTGGAGGATTTAGAGCTAGCATATGAAGGTGTTATGGGAGAAAAGATGGTAAAATACTATCGACCACCTCAAGGGAAATATAATATTGAAAATCTAAAGATGGCAAAGGAATTAGGTTATAAAACTTTCTTTTGGAGCCTTGCCTATGTTGATTGGTACAATGATAAACAACCAAGCAAAGAAGAAGCCTTTAAAAAATTGCTAGGGAGAATTCATCCAGGCGCAATTGTTTTATTACACAGTACGTCAAAAACAAATTCTGAAATTTTAGATGAATTACTTACTAAATGGGAGGAAATGGGATATACCTTTGGTTCCTTAGATGATTTAGTTCAATAATAAAAAAAGCCACCGGTGCAGAAACATTAGACTTACCGGTGGTTTTTTGTTTACATTTTAGCGCTGATTCTTACATAAGAAATAAAGAAAATAGCTATTTCTACATACAAACAACCGATCGCTATAAACGCTGGAATCATGTAATCTAGAGCTAAAAACAGAAATATGATGGCTATAAATAGAAAAATGGAACTTACAGCTACTAAAGTATAGGATTTTCTAAAGATTAGAATATTTCTCTCATCCCTTTTCTCAATTTCTTCAGCCTTTAATTTTTCAGGGCTACTGGTTTTGAATTTTATGAAACGTATTAATCCAACAACTATAAATGCACCACCTATTCCTGTTAACATACCTGACAACATACTAAGATTATGTGAATTTTCTGGTATATTTGCCTTGAAAATAATTCCAAGCACCAATGATAAAATTCCGATTCCAATTAATCCAAGGTAAAAATTACTATTTCTATAAGATTTACATAACATATTTTATTCCTCCTCATATATAAAAATTTCTTCGATGGCCATATTAAAGTAACGTGCGATTTTAAAGGCTAAGGTAATAGACGGATTATATCGCCCATTTTCAAGAGAACTAATCGTTTGTCTGGATACTTCTAAAGCTTTTGCAAGTTCCTCCTGATTAATCTTTCTTTCCACTCTAATTTCTTCTAATCGATTTTTCATTCACTGTATCACCCTCCCTACATAACTCGTAAAGCTAGCTTTACGTTTGTAATTGTATAATATAATATAAAAACAAAAATGTCAAGTTAGCTTTACAAAAAAATGAAATATATTCTTATATTCATTTAATAGAATAGTTATTATAGTTTCTTGGTAATATATGTTATAATAGTATTCATATAAAGATATAAATACTTACAAGAAGCTTCGCTTCTTGCGAATATAAAAAAAGGAAAGAAGGGATTATTATGCATTTTAAAGATTTAAAAGCTTATGAATTAATAAAAACAGAAGAACTTACAGATATTGCTTCTATGGGATATTTGTTAAAGCATAAAAAATCTGCTGCAAGAATTTTAGTAATTGAAAATGATGATGAAAATAAAGTCTTTAATATTGGATTTCGTACACCACCACCAAATAGCACTGGAGTTCCACATATCTTAGAGCATTCTGTATTATGTGGATCTAAGAAGTTTCCAGCCAAGGATCCTTTTGTTGAATTAGTAAAAGGTTCTTTAAACACTTTTTTAAATGCGATGACTTATCCAGATAAGACGATGTATCCTGTGGCAAGTTGTAATGACAAGGATTTTCAAAATTTAATGGATGTATATATGGATGCAGTTCTTAATCCCAATATTTATAAAAGAGAAGAAATTTTTCGCCAAGAGGGTTGGAGCTATAGTTTAGAGTCAGAAGATGCAGAGTTAAAGTATAATGGTGTTGTTTATAATGAAATGAAAGGGGCATTTTCTTCTCCAGAAGGAGTGCTAAATAGAGAGATATTATCCTCCTTGTATCCAGATACTTCCTATGGGAATGAATCAGGTGGAGACCCTGATTTTATTACAGATTTAAAGTATTCAGAATTTTTGGATTTTCATAAGAAATATTATCATCCTTCCAATAGTTATATTTATTTATATGGAGCAATGGATTTTAAAGAAAAATTAGAATGGCTTGATAAAGAATATTTAAGTGAGTATGAAGCACAAACTATAGATTCAGATATAAAAGAACAAGTACCTTTTAGTGATGTGAGAGAAGTAGAAAAAGAATATTCTATATCTGAGGGTGAGACAGAAATAGATAATACTTATTTATCTTATAATTTATCTATAGGGAAAAGTCTTGATAAAAACTTGGCTATTGCATTTCAAATTTTAGAATATGCGCTTATTTCTGCTCCAGGTGCACCATTAAAGCAAGCATTACTTGATGCTGAGATAGGAAAAGATATTCTAGGTGGTTTTGATAGTTCAGTTAAGCAAATGCTTTTTTCAATTGTTGCAAAGAACACAAATTTAGATAAAAAAGATAAATTCATAGAAATTATAAAAGAAACCTTATCAAAGCTAGTAAAAGAAGGTTTAGATAAGAATGCGCTAAAGGCTGGGATTAATTATTATGAATTCCGTTATAGAGAAGCTGATTATGGTAGATTTCCAAAAGGCTTAATGTATGGTTTGCAGGCTGCTGACAGTTGGATTTATAATGAAAATGAACCTTTTATGTATTTGCAACTTTTAGGTACTTATGATTTTATGAAAGAGCAAGTTGAAACAGATTACTTTGAAAAATTAGTAAAGACTCATTTACTTGATAATACTCATGCATCTATCGTAAACATTATACCAGTCAAAGGTCTGACTACAAAGAAAGATGAGGAGTTAAAGAAACGCTTACAATCCTATAAAGAATCTTTGTCAAAAGAAGAAATAAAGGAATTGGTAAATAAAACACATGCTTTAAGAGACTATCAAGAGGAACCTTCTACAAAAGAAGAGTTAGAAACTATTCCATTACTTCAAAGAGAAGATATAGGGAAGACAGCAGCACCTTTTTATTTAAAAGAAGAAATTGTGGATGAAACCAAGTTCCTTCACCACGAAATGTTTACAAATGGGATAGGATACCTAACTCTTGTTTTTGATGCCAGCAAATTACCAATAGAGCTATTGCCATATGCAGGATTGTTAAGAAATGTATTGGGATATGTAAATACGAAAAACTTTACTTATTCAGAGTTATTTAATGAGATTAATAGAAATACTGGTGGTATTTCAACAGGATTTTCTGTTTATCCTGAATTAAATAAAACGCTAGGATGTAAACCTACGATGGAAGTTCAAACAAAAGTATTGTATGACAAATTAGAGTTTGCTTTTTCTATGATAAAGGAAATTCTATTTACATCTGTTTTTGAAGATGATAAACGTATATATGAAATTTTAGCACAATTAAAATCCAGATTGGAAATGGGTCTTACTTCTTCAGGTCATGGTACAGCTTATAGTAGAGGGCTTTCTTATTTTTCAGCTACTGGCTATTATTCAGAGTTAACAAGTGGAATTGAATTCTACAAATTTATTAATGATTTAGAAAAAGGATTTGCAGAAAGAAAAAATGAAATTTATTCAAATCTTAGAAAAACCATGCATTACCTATTTAGACCTGAAAATATGTTAGTAAGCTATACAGCTGATATAGAAGGATATAAACCTCTTCCTAATATTATAAAAGAATTTAAAAAATTACTTTTTACAGAAGAGATAGAAATGAAAGAAGTAAAATTACCGTTAAGTGTTAAGAATGAAGGGTTTAAAACTTCTTCTCAAGTGCAATATGTAGCAAGAGTAGGTAACTTCTTAAAAGCTGGTTATTCCTATACAGGAGCATTAAGAGTTCTCCGCGTAATTATGAATTATGATTACCTCTGGTCAAATATTCGTGTAAAAGGTGGAGCTTATGGATGTATGAGTGGTTTCTCTAGAAAGGGAGATACTTACTTTGTGTCATATAGGGATCCTAATTTATCAGCTACCAATGATATATTTGAAGGGATACCAAACTATATTAAGAATTTTACTGTAGATGATAGAGATATGACGAAGTATATCATAGGTACAATAAGTGAATTAGATACGCCAATGAACCCTAGTGCAAAAGGCAATCGCTCTTTAGCAGCATACATCACAGGTTTGACTCATGATATGATACAAAAAGAAAGAGATGAAATTTTAAATGTAGATGAAGCGTCTATTAGAGCAACGGCACCTTTGGTTGAAGCCGTATTAAAAGATCAGATTATTTGTGCTCTTGGTAATGAAGATAAAATCCAAGCTTCCGACTTATTTAAAGAAAAAATAAATTTAATTAACTAAATAGACTATTTACTTTTTAGTGAAAATGCTTTATGATGTTCTTATCTTAAATATCATAAAGCATTTTTTTGAATTTCCATTGAATTTGTAGAATTCAATGAATTCCAAACTTCTGGGAATCTCTTCCCAAAAATTTTCTCAAATTGTTTTACGGACGAATAAAAAGGTAAGGAGGTGTATGTTTATCTAAACATAATTTGTTTTTTTGATATACAAAAATAATAGTAAGGAGGCGTCAGTTATTCAAACAAAAGCAATAGGTTTTGTAGGTATTGATAAAGGTGACTTGCTTATTTATTTGGCATCTATTTTATGTTGCTTAGATTATAAAGTGACTATCTTTGACCACTCACACAAACAACTTTTACAGTATTGTATACCAGAATCAGAGGGGGATTTTGATAAAATCACATACAGGGGAGTGGACTATCAATTTTTCAAGCCAGTTAAGGAAGAAAATTATAAAGATTATGACATTATATTATTAGACTTAGGAGAATGGACGACGATAGAGGAAATAAATGGCTTAGACCATGTATATTTAGTAACGGATAGTAGTAGATATCATATGGAAAAATATATAGATCTTTTAATTGATTTAAGAAAAAATGTAAATATTATTTTTAAAAACATTTGTAATTGTAAAATCAATAAACAATACCTAATAGAGACTATGAAAAGAAGTAAAGTTTTATTAGGAAAAACATATGAAGTAAGATTAGATCCACTTGATTATGAATATGAAATACGTATGCAATATGAACCTTATCAAGAATTTAAAGAGCTTTCTAAGCCTTATGAGTCTCTTTTGTGTCTTATTGTAACAGAAATCACAGGATTGGATATGCAAAGGATAAAAAAAGCATATAATCGTGCCAGAAAGGGGGTTACATATTGCAAATAGCATTTTGGAGTGATGAGCCATCAAATAGTGGAATCACAGGAAATATAATTGCAATAGCCTACATGACAGCTATACAATACGCATTTAGGGCTTTTATTTTGCAAAGTAAATTTTCTTGTCCAAACTTAGATTTTGCACTAATACCTCAAAATAAAAGAATTAGTATTCATGAAGAATTTTCATACTTTCATGATAGTGGTTTAGATGCTATACTAAGCAAATTGTTTTTTAATAGATCCAAGGTAAATAAAATAGAATCATTAGAAGTGGAACAGAAGAATGTAGTAATGGATCATGCGCTAGAGCTAAAATCAAACCTATTATATTATCTTCCAGGAACCTATAAAAATAATAAAGAAATTTATGAATATAATTTGTACTCTTATATGGATGAGCTTTTTAAAGTCATTAATAAAGTAAGTGATCTTACGTTTGTGCAATGTGATAATAGCGAATCTATAGTTTCTAAAAAAATCCTTAAAGATGCAGATTTGCTAGTAGTCAACTTACCTCAAAATCCTGCAAACATTTTACAAATCTTTAAATCTAACGATTTTCAATCTGAAAAAGTCGTTTTTCTAATTGGGCAATATCATGAAGAATCCAAATATCATTTCAATAATATCAGAAGAAAATTCCATATAAGCAAAGAGAATATAGGCGTAATACCATATAATATAGAGTTTATGGATTCTTTAATAGGTGGAAAGACAATTGAATTTCTAGAACGGAATAGAGATTGTAAAAAACAGGATTATAATTATCACTTTATACAGGAGTTAAAAACTTCAACAAATATGATTTTAAAAAAGGTGGGGTTTGATGTTACTTGAAAAGAGAAAAGATAGAATTCTAACAGTAGATTCTTTAATTGGACAAGTGGAAAGTGAAATAAAAGGATTATTGAGAAATAATATCTATGAAAGTAGTCTTAAGAAAAAAGATCGTGAATTATTAAAAAGTAAAAAGAAGGAGCTTAGGAATGCATTAAAAGTAAGTGGAACAGGTGATAGGTCTGCAAAAGCATATATTAAATCAGTAATAAAAAACATAATACTAGAAAAGGTTAAAATCAATACTCATAATATTGATGAATTAATTCCATTTGATGAAAAAAAAGAAATGAATATTCAAATAAAGTTTTCAATACTTTTATATGCATATAAAAAGAAATATCAGGAGGAAGCGTTTGTTCATTTAGTAGAAGGCTATCAACTCGTAAATCCAAAAGAATCGGAAGAAGGGATTTATTATGAGATTACAGAAAGTGAAATTTCTAATGTTTTTAAAAGAGAATCAATTGTTCTATCTTTTTTAGATAAAATTGAAATTTTGACTCAAAAAATATATGAGATGACATATGGAAGTGGTTCTATTGACGAATTATGTGAACAAAAGATAGATGGGATTTCGGGAGGGACTTCAAATGGGGGCGGAGAAGAAAAAAGTATTTGGCTGTATTTTCAGGGGAAGTCAATCCATTTAAGTTTTTTGTCTTTTGGAACAGTCAGAGAATTAGAGCGTGTTTGTAGAGTCATCTATCGTTACGATCAACCAGGTCAGCTCTCTAAGACGAAAGGATATATTGTAAATGAAATGGCAGATAAATCAAGGGTGGTTGTTACTAGGCCGCCATTTAGTGAAAGTTGGACTTTTTTCGTAAGGAAGTTTGATTCATTAAAATTTCAAAAAATGGAGAATTTATTTAATGACCAAAATTCTGAGTTACCTATCTGTATTATAAAATGGATTGTAAAAGGTTGTCAGGTTACAGGAATCACAGGGGCTCAAGGAAGTGGAAAAACCACCCTGCTTATGGCTTTAATAAATTTTATTAGTCCAAGCTATACCCTTAGAATTCAAGAGATGAACTTTGAGCTTCATTTGAGAGATATTTATCCAAATAGAAATATTGTTAGTTTTCGTGAAACGGAAAGTATATCCGCTCAAGAAGGACTTGACTTACAGAAAAAAACAGATGGTACAGTTAATATATTAGGAGAAATTGCAAGTGCAAAGACAGGAAGCTATATGATTCAAATGGCAATGACAGCATCGCTTTTTACAATGTTTACCCATCATGCAGTATCTACAGAAAGCCTAGTTCTTTCCCTGAGAAACTCTTTACTTGAGTGTGGACAGTTTCAAAATGAAAGGATTGCAGAAGAACAGGTAGTTAGGGTGCTAGACTTTGATATTCATTTAAATAAAGATATAAATGGACATAGATATATTGAAAGAATAACAGAAATAATTCCAGAATCAAAAGAAAAGCAAATTGAAAGATTATTTAACTGTAATGATATCGTACTATATAAAAACGGGAAATATGAAGCTGTTCATCCTATATCACCTTTTCATCTAGAGTCCATAAGGAAACATCTGACGGAGAAAGAACAGGAGGAGTTTGATGAAAATATTATGGAACTGTTTTATGAGTGACATTTTATTTACAAAAGATTTAAGTGGGAATATTAGGAGGTTTTATCCTGGAGATGAGAAATCAATTCGGAAAAAATCTTTTGAAATTTTACTTAAAAGTTTCATAGGAATAGGGATTGCAACTTTATTGCTATGTATTTATCTGGATTTCAGACTCTATTATCTTATTTTAATGGGAGTTTTAGGGAATTCTATTTACAGAGTGGTAGTTCGGAAAAATATTTCAAAACTTGAATTGAATTTATTAACTCAGTTGGAAAGCTTTATGAGTGACTTGAGGTTTTCTTATCAAGGGAATTCAAGTTTAGAAGAGGCTTATTTAGAAGCAATGGGAGAAGCAGAGTATAAAATGAATTTACAAGGGGAATTGATGTTTCAATATTGTTTTGAAAAAGCAAACGATGAAGAAGTTGAATATGCTAGATTAGCGCCTAATTCATTTTTCCTTATGCTTTATATTTTATGTCAAAGCAATTACATCTATGGTGATCAAATCAGTGAGGAAGGTTCTCACTTTCTATTAAATCTGACTTCCTTAAAAGAACAAGTTTCTGATGAAATACTGAGGCGAAAAAGATCTAATGCACTTTTTTCTGGATTAGAAGAAGTGACTTTGGCGGCATTGTTTGCAATTAGGCCTATCGAATACTGGGCAGTATCAAATTTAGAAGAATTAAAAATATATTATGATTGTGAAACAGGGAGATTAGCTACCATTATTATTTTTACATTTACATTTCTTATATTCTATCTTATTCAGTTTTTTCATTATGAAGCTTCCTTTAAAAAAGAGAGAAATTATTTTATTTATAAAATCTCAAATATGGATAGCGTTTCTTATTATCTCATTCAGATTATAAACCATCAAAGAAAATATATAGATATCGTGTACAATAACTTATTAATGACGGATTCACCCTATACATGTAAAGAATTTTTATGTAAGCAGATAATATACGGACTAGCTGGAACGTTAATAGGTCTAATTCTTTTTGGAATAAATGTGGCTGGACCTATTTTGGGTCTTATCTGCGGAGCATTCCCTTTGATAAAGTTAATTTTTTTAAAGGAATGGATGAAGCAAAAATATGAAGAAGAGATTGTGAGGTTCCAAACAATAATACTGATATTAAAAAATATAGACGGTATGTCAATCGAAACCATTTTCGAATGGATGTGTAAAACAGCATTTACCTTCAAAGAAGGAATGGAATCTGTTCTTGGAAGATTAGGAATTATGGGGAATAAGCTTTTATATGAGTTAGAAGAAGAGATGAATTATCCACCTTTTTCTAAATTAATAAAGGGATTTTTGGCCTGTGATAGACTCCCAATCTGTCAGGTGTTCGAGTATTTGGAGGTGGATAGACGATATTATTTACAGAAACAAAAGCAAGAAAAAGAATTATGGTTAACAAATACGGTGAGTATTAGTAAGGTTATGGCATACTTGCCAATGTTTTTAGTAGTTATATTTAAATTAATCATACCTTTTGTAATAGAAGGACTTAGTCAATTGATTTTCTATTCAGAAGGAATTCGTTCAATTATATAAGGTTGGAAGAGAACTATAAACGCACAAAACCAAGGTGTACAGTATTGGAGTATAGAAAAGGAGATTATATATGGAGAATAGTTTAAAGGGGCTTATGCTGGCCGCAGGGACCATAATAACATGTATTATTATTGGCTTAGGTTTTTTTATTGCTAGAGAAGCAAAAGATACGGCTGCAACAGGTGCAGGGCAAATAAATGAGTTAAATGCTGAATTTTCGGAGAATGCAAGAACTATTTATGATGGAACAGAAGTTTCAGGAAGTGAAGTATTAAATGTAATTCGAAAATTTCAAGGAGAATCAATTGGAGTTCGAGTACAAACTAAAAAAAATGAGAATAGTACTTTTTATGGATATAAGTATAGTGAAGAGACAGGTGAGCTTGGAAAGGAGTCAGACGTAGATTATAAGTCAGCCCAAAAAGAAGTAAATGCGAATTATATCAATCCAATAGGTCGATTTATGGGTTCTATTTTTCGAGATGATAATGGAACTATTACAGGAATTTCCTTTGTACAACAGTAGGTGAATATGGATACTATTGAAACAGGAATCTACATGGGAGCAAGCATATTTTTGTTTGTAATGGCTATGACACTTGTTTTATGGTTTGTTAAATTAGATGATGATTCCATTATGCTATTAAATAAGAATATAAATTCTGAACATGTGGTTATGGAGATAAAAGGATATGAATGATAGTTTTGGAAAGGTATTTGGTATTTTGTTAGCAGTAGTTCTTATGTTTTTAGTACCAGTGCAGTTCTACTTACAAAGGCAGGAGAATCTAAAACAAATATATATAATGACAGAAACAGTGTATTTAGTAGATGCAGTAAGGAATAAGGGAAGGCTTACAGTTGACATGTATGAAAGCTATCTAAAGAAAATAAGATTATTAGGTGGTCTGTATGAAACAGACTTACAACACGTACATTTTACTCATAAAAAACCGGAAGAAAGATATATTGTGCAGGAGGATTCTAATTATACGAAACAACTATTAGAAATGTTGTATGAAAAGGGGGAGTATGTATTTGACTTAGGTGATTTTTTTCAGATGAAAGTCTCTGCAAAAAAACCTGGTATCGAGACTCCTTTTGTTTATTATGGAGGAAGTATCAAATATGAAGTTGATTGACTTTGCACTAATCTTTATATGTTTTGCTATTACAGTATTTACCTTATCTAACTTAAAATATAGTGCAACGGAAGAAACACTTTGGTATAAGTCTTTGAACAATGTAAATATGGATACGGTAGTAATGGATGCATTAGAAAAAACAATTGAAGGGGTAGATGATGATTTAGTACCTATCATAAACAAAGTTTACCTAGCAGATAATTTTTTTAGACTTTTACGTCTATCATTAGATTGTTCGATTTCTGATTATAGCGAAGTAAAGTTAAGAGAGCATGTTCCAATCTTACTATTTGTTCAAGCAGACGGTTTCTATATTTATTCTCATAAAAGTAGCATAGAAAAGGATGAAAAAATATATTTACAAGAGTGGAGCAGCAAGTATTGTTTTCAAACAGATAAGCAACTAGAAAGAATAAATAGGATTAGAGATACATTAGAATCAAGTATTAATGATTATAATAAATTAAAAAATGAGGGGATTCAGTACTTAGTGTCTTTTCCCTACACAAAAGAGGAGGAATGGTATCAAACCATTGATGGGACAGGTCTATATGCATTTTACACGAGTGGAAATATTAGAATGGATGGATTCAATTATCACTATTTTAATTTTTCTGGTGCAACTGTTGTGAGAAAAGGGTACTAGAATATAAAGTGATGAAATATATTTTAATATAGAAAGTAAATATGCATAATATACATGTCATGTATATGGAATAATGGAGGAAAGTATGTTAGGAGAAATCTTTAAGAAGAATTCAAAACTTGTACTTATATTAAAGGTATTAGTTGCATCCTATATCATAACGGGAATAGGATTATTGACGCTATCATTACTTTTATTAAAGTTGAAGATGTCAAATTCTTCACTAGGAATAGGTGTAATTTGTGTTTACATAATTTCAACCTTTGTAAGTGGTTTTATAATTGGGAAAATTACAAAAGAGAAAAAATATTTCTGGGGATTTGCAATGGGATTCGCCTATTTTACCATACTATCTATTATATCCTTTATTGTAAATCGATCTTTTTATCAAGATTTTAATCATGCAATTGCGGTACTTGGAATATGTGTAGGTTCTGGTATGCTCGGTGGAATGTTGAGTTAAAAAAATATCTTGATTTTAGTGAATTAGCCGAAGAATAACAGTTTGCAAAATAAATAAAACTTGACATCCATTTGGATTATGTTTAGAATAAACCTATTGAAAAGGTTAAGAAGATGTTAGTAGATCCTTACTTTCTTTCAGAGAGAGACAGTCATTGGCTGAAAACTGTCTTAAGTTCAAGTATGAATTGAATTTCCCATTGGAGCTGCATTCCCTAAATAATAGTAAGGAATGACGTATGTGCACGTTACGCAATCTAAGTGCCTGTGTAGAATTAAATGCAGGAATTAGGGTGGTACCACGGAATTTATGCTCCGTCCCTTTTTGGGACGGGGCTTTTTTATTTCAATATGAATGGAGGACATTATGGATAATAATCTAAAAAAATTAAGAGAAGATGCGATAAAACAAATTTTATCATCTGACACGTTAGACAAATTAAATGAAAAACGTGTTGCTTATCTTGGAAAAAAAGGTGAGTTAACAGCAATTTTAAAATCAATGAAAGATCTTAGTCCTGAAGAAAGGCCAGTATTTGGTCAATTAGTAAACGAGGTAAGAGCTGAGATTGAAGAAAAACTAGAAGAGGTTAAATCAAAATTATCAAAGGCTATGAGAGAACAACAGCTAAAAAAAGAAGTGATTGATGTTACTCTTCCAGCTAAAAAGAATGTGATTGGCCATAGACATCCTAATACCATAGCGTTAGAAGAAGTGGAAAATATATTTGTAGGAATGGGTTATGAAGTTGTAGAAGGACCAGAAGTAGAATATGACTATTACAATTTTGAGGCATTAAATATACCTGCAAATCATCCAGCAAAGGATGAACAGGATACGTTTTATATTAATGATAAGATTGTACTTAGAACTCAGACTTCTCCAGTCCAAGTACGTGTTATGGAAAAGGGAAAATTACCTATCCGTATGATAGCACCAGGAAAGGTATTTCGTTCCGATGAAGTAGACGCGACACATTCACCTTCTTTTCACCAGATAGAAGGCCTTGTTATCGATAAAAACATTACATTTGCAGACTTAAAGGGTACTTTAGCTGAATTTGCGAAAGAACTATTTGGACCAGAGACAAAAGTTAAATTTAGACCTCATCATTTTCCATTTACAGAGCCAAGTGCAGAAGTAGACGTTACTTGCTTCAAATGCGGTGGAGACGGCTGTAGGATGTGTAAAGGAACTGGTTGGATAGAAATATTAGGTTGTGGAATGGTACATCCAAGAGTTCTAGAAATGAGCGGAATTGATTCGAATGAATACACAGGTTTTGCTTTTGGTATGGGATTGGAACGTATCGCATTATTAAAATATGAAATTGATGATATGAGATTGCTATATGAGAATGACACAAGATTTTTAAAACAGTTCTAGAAAGGGAGGGAATGATATGAACACACCATTGTCATGGATAAAAGCTTATGTACCAGATTTAGAAGTAGAAGCACAAGAATATACAGATGCAATGACTCTTTCAGGTACAAAAGTAGAAGGATATGAACATTTAGATAAAAACTTAGAAAAAATTATAATTGGACAAATACAGAAGATTGAAAGGCATCCAGATGCAGATAAATTAGTTATTTGCCAGGTAGATGTGGGGACAGATATTGTTCAGATTGTTACAGGTGCCAATAATATTAAGGAATTAGATAAAATTCCTGTTGTTTTAGCAGGTGGAAGAGTTGCTGGAAGCCATGATGGAACTGTAGCAGAGGAAGGTATCAAAATTAAAAAAGGTAAGTTGAGAGGAGTAGAATCCAATGGAATGCTTTGTTCAATTGAAGAGCTTGGTTCTTCTAATGAGATGTATCCAGATGCTCCAGAGGATGGAATCTATATACTTCCTAAAGATGCGCCTATCGGAAACGATGCGGTAGAATTCTTAGGACTTCGTGATACTGTATTTGAATATGAAATTACATCAAATAGAGTAGATTGCTATAGTGTTTTAGGAATAGCAAGAGAAGCAGCAGCTACTTTTGGCAAGAAGTTCGTGGCTCCTGTTGTTGAAGTAAAAGGAAATAAGGAAAACGTAAATGATTCTATAAAAATCGAAGTACAGGATGATGAACTTTGTCCAAGATATTGTGCTAGAGCAGTAAAAAATGTGAAAATAGAAGCTTCTCCAGAATGGATGCAAAGAAGATTAGCAGCAGCTGGAATTCGCCCCATTAATAATATCGTAGATATTACTAATTACGTAATGGAAGAATACGGCCAACCGATGCATGCTTATGATATGGATACCATAGCTGGAAATAAGATTGTAGTTAGAAGGGCAGCAGATGGAGAAGAATTCCAAACACTAGATGGACAGATGAGAAAACTAGACTCATCAATACTAATGATTTGCGATGCTGAAAAGCTTATAGGTATTGCGGGGATTATGGGTGGAGAGAATTCTAAAATTACAGATGATGTATCTACTATTTTATTTGAAGCAGCATGTTTTAATGGAACGAACATAAGACTTTCTTCTAAGAAGGTTGGGTTAAGGACGGAGGCTTCAGGAAAATTTGAAAAAGGTTTAGATCCTAATAATGCAGAAACGGCAATAAATCGTGCATGTCAATTGATTGAAGAGCTAGGTGCTGGTGAAGTGGTGGGCGGTATTGCTGATGTTTATAAGAATAAAAGAGAAGCAAGAAGAATAAAGTTCCAAGCAGAATATATTAATAAACTTTTAGGTACACAGATTTCTAAAGAAGAAATGCTTTTCTATTTTGAAAGAATTGAATTAGAATACGATGCTGGGACAGAAGAACTTATTATTCCTACTTTTAGACAAGATTTAGAAGGAAGAGCAGACATTGCAGAGGAAGTAGCTAGATTCTTTGGATACGATAATATACCTACTACTTTGCCTACAGGTGAAGCTACTACAGGAAAAGTATCCTTTAAGCATAGAGTAGAATCTGTAGCAAGAGAAATTGCTGAATTTTCTGGATTTAGTCAAGGTATGACTTATTCATTTGAAAGTCCTAAAGTGTTTGATAAGCTTTTAATTGAGAAGGATTCAGATCTTAGAAATACAGTAGTGATTTCTAATCCTTTAGGAGAAGATTTTAGTATTATGAAAACAACTCCTTTAAATGGATTGCTTGTGTCTTTATCTACAAACTACAATCGTAGAAATAAAGATGTGCGCTTATATGAGTTGGGAAATATTTATATTCCAAGACAATTACCTATTACAGAACTACCTGATGAAAGAATGCAGTTTACCCTTGGAATGTATGGAGAAGGTGACTTCTTCACAATGAAGGGTGTTATAGAAGAGTTTTTAGAAAAAGTTGGATTTAGCGAAAAGCTCTCTTATAATGTGGACAATAAGAAACCTTTCCTACATCCAGGAAGACAGGCAGATGTAGTTTATAAAAATACCATAATTGGATATCTAGGGGAAGTTCATCCGGAAGTAAGTGATAATTATGATATAGGAGAAAGAGTATATATTGGAGTAATCGATATAGAAGCTGTCCTTCCATTTGCTACTTTTGACCGAAAATACAACGGTATCGCTAAATTCCCTGCTGTTACACGTGATATCAGTATGGTTGTACCAAAAGAAATCATGGTAGGGGAAATAGAAGATATCATAACTAAAAAAGGTGGAAAATTAGTAGAGAGCTATAAGCTATTTGATCTTTATGAAGGAAATCAAATTAAACCAGGTCATAAATCAGTTGCCTATTCCATCATTTTTAGAGCTTCCGACCGTACACTTGAGGAAAAAGATGTAACAGAAGCAATGGATAAGATACTAAAGGCCTTAGAAGAAAT